>JAJAZB010000242.1 GCA_026785975.1 Cytophagaceae bacterium
ACGTGGGTGTAAATCTCCGTGGTTTTGATGCTGGCGTGACCCAGCAAATCCTGAATCACCCGGATGTCGGTACCGGCTTCCATTAGATGCGTGGCGTAGGAGTGGCGCAGCATGTGCAGGGTCACCGTGCGGCGCAAGTTTAGCGAAGCGTAACTTGTGCCTACTTTCTTTGGCAGTTTGCACCTGCCGGTCCCTGTGATTGTCCAATCTCTGCGATAGCTGGATAGAATGCATGGAGTTTGTAACTCCTCCGCCCTCACAACCATCTTTCCCTTGCGACGCCGGAAATTGCCAGGAAATTCTTGAAAATGCAAGAACCCACTGATTTTTGTAACCTTAACGCATGAACGAACCCACCTATCCCTTCCAATCACCCACTCACAATCCGACTCATCGAATACATGACATCCGGGTCAAAATCCAATGGGGCGGATTTCTGGCTACCGTCGTAGTCAATCACGGTGAGCAGGTTGTCCCAGTAAAGCGTCCGGCCATCGGTTTTAACTTGCTCGAAAAGGTGCTCATCGGCCAGCCGAGCGATGGGTCCATTTGATTTGGATGCGGTGATGTACGGCTGCAAATCCACTTCCCGTACTTCGCCCGTGTTCCAAAGGTAAGTGACTTTGTACGGCTGTACGGATACAATTTGTTTAATGCGTGGTAGCATTACTGGAGGGGTTTGATTTTGCAAAAACTGCCTTAGACTCGCTGCCCTCACGAAATCCGCGCCCAGTTATTCTCATTTTCCCGCACCGTTTCCACGTGGTCGCGGATGGGGGCGTGTTGGGGAAGAATCAGGTCGGGGTCGTCTTCCAGAATGGCCTGGGCGCATTCCCGGGCCACTTTCAGGATTTCGCCATCTTTGGCCAGGTCGGCGATGATAAGGTCTACGACGCCACTTTGCTGGGTGCCGCTGAGGTCGCCGGGGCCGCGTAGTTTCAGGTCGGTGTCGGCGATTTCAAACCCGTTGTTGGTGCGCACGAGGGTTTCCAGCCGGATGCGCGTGTCTTTGCTCAACTTCACGTCGGTCATCAGAATACAGAAACTCTGCTCGGCCCCGCGCCCCACGCGTCCCCGCAACTGGTGCAACTGCGAAAGCCCGAACCGCTCGGCACTTTCAACGACCATCACACTGGCATTGGGTACGTTGACGCCCACCTCGATGACGGTCGTGGCCACCATAATCTGAGTTTCCTGCTGGATGAACCGCTGCATTTCCCAATCCTTGTCGCGGGCGGGCATTTTGCCGTGGACAATGCTCAACTGGTACTCCGGAAACGACCGGCTTACACTTTCGTACCCATCCATCAGGTCTTTGAAGTCCATCTTTTCGGACTCCTCGATGAGCGGGTACACGATGTAAATCTGCCGCCCTTTCCGAATTTCTTCCCGTAAAAACCCGAACACCGCCAACCGATGGCTGTCGTAGCGATGCACGGTTTTGATGGGTTTACGTCCGGCGGGCATTTCGTCGATGATACTCACGTCGAGGTCGCCGTAAAGCGTCATGGCCAGGGTGCGCGGAATGGGCGTGGCCGTCATCACCAGAATGTGCGGGTACACGCCCTGGTTTTTATTCCAAAGTTTGGCCCGTTGCGCCACGCCAAACCGGTGCTGCTCGTCGATGACGCAGAGGCCAAGATTTTTGAACTGTACGATGTCTTCGAGCAGGGCGTGGGTACCCACAATCAGGTGAACAGTACCGAGCAAAAGCCCTTCGTGAATGCGCCGACGCTCTTTTTTGGTGGTCGAGCCGGTCAGTTTTGTGATTTTCAAACCGAGCGCCTCGGCGTAGGGTTTCAGGCCCTGGAAGTGCTGCTCGGCCAGGATTTCGGTGGGGGCCATGAGGCAGGCTTGCGCCGCGTTGTCGATGGCCAACAGGATGGCGATAAACGCCACGATGGTTTTGCCGCTACCCACGTCGCCCTGGAGGAGACGGTTCATCTGTTTGCCCGTGCGCATATCCTCAAAAATTTCCCGGATCACGCGCTTCTGGGCGTTGGTCAACTCGAAGGGCAGGTGGTCTTTGTAAAACTGACCGACGAAGTCGGTGCGGGTGAAAACCTGCCCGGCGTATTCAGTCTTGCGAATCAGTTTTTGCTTGATGAGCCGAAACTGATTGTAAAACAATTCCTCGAATTTCAACCGCCGCCGGGCCTGGTGCAACGCCGCCTCGTTGGCGGGCAGGTGAATATGCCAGAGGGCTTCTTTTTTGCCAATGAGCCGGTATTTCTGAATCAGGCTGTCGGGGAGCGTTTCGCGAATGTACGACAGGGAAACTTCGAGCAAGGCCCGCTGAAGGCGGGCGATAAGCTTGCTGTCGATGTGCCGCTTGCGCAGGCGCTCGGTCAGATTGTAGACGGGTTGCCAGTGGCCACCGCTCTCATTCTCAGGACGGTCCGACGCTTCGGATAGGATTTCGAGTTCGGGGTGGGTGATCGAAAATTTTCCACCGAAGGCAACGGGCTTGCCGTAAACAACGTATTCTCCATCGGCGCGCAGATTTTTTTCGAGCCAGCTAATGCTTTGAAACCAGACGAGTTCCAACGTGCCGGAGCCATCCGAGAAGTACCCGATGAGACGCTTCTTGTGGCCTTCGCCCACAATTTCCCAGTGGCGCAGGCGACCTTTGAGTTGCACGGCGGCCAGCCCCGAGCACTCGGGGTCGGTGATTTGAGAAATATCGTAAAACCGCGTCCGATCCTCGTACCGGAAGGGGTAGTGCTGGAGCAAATCGGCGTAGGTGAAGATGCCCAGGTCGAGGTTGAAGAGCGCCGCCCGCTGCGGGCCAACGCCCTTGAGGTATTCGATTTTGGTTTCAAAAAAAGCGGGGCGTTCGGTCATGGTGGGGCAGAGGCCGGAACGATTCCGGGAATTTTAACAAAAATAAGGGTTTGGCCCGAATGAAAACAGAGGTTAAGCAATGCGAAGGAACTTGTCTGTTTTGGGAAAATCCCCGTAACTTAGATTCCCCAATGTCCGAAACCGCCTGGGTAGTTACGCATCAATCTTTTATTCAGTCCTTCGTAATTCTCCAAACCAGGAATGAAAAATAGTATGAACCGGACTCGTCTTTTATTTTTGTGGCTACTCGTGGGGCTGTGGCCGGGCTGGGCGTTGGCCTCGCACATTGTGGGGGGAAACCTGGAAATGAAGGCCCAGGGCACCCAGGCCGGGCGGTTTACGTTGATCTTAAGTTTGTTTTTCGACGAAATCAATGGTAGTCCTAACGCCGAAACGGCCACGATCACGGCCACTGTTTTTCGCAAAAGCGATAACCGGCTGATGACAACCGTTACGCTGACGCGGCAGGAACGGATTTCCGTCAAGTACACCAACGAAGCCTGCGCCACCGCCCGTAGCCTCCGCACCACGGACATCCGGTACGTGAGTGATCTGATTCTCAACCCGGCCATGTACGACGACCCGGCCGGGTACTACATTGTCTGGGAACGTTGCTGCCGGAATAGTTCGGCGGACAACATCACCCGACCGGGCCAGGCGGGGATGGCGTTTTATCTGGAATTTCCGGCTCTGCGGGCCAACGGCCAGGACGTTTTGAATTCTTCGCCCACGTTTGGCACCCCAAACGGCGAATACATTTGCAAAGGGGAACCCTTCAAACTCAACTTCGACGCCACCGATGCCGATGGCGATCAACTAAAATACAACCTCGTCACGCCCTACAGCGGCTACGCCACCTCGGGTCAGCCCCAGCCCACGCCCAGGGGTAGCTCGTCGTACCCCACGGTGCAGTGGCAAGACGGGTACAGCGCCCAGAGTCAGATTCAGGGCAGTCCGCCGCTAAGTATCAATCCGACTACCGGCGTACTCTCGGTCACCGCCAGCACGCTGGGTTTACACGTATTTTGCGTGGAGGTAGAGGAATTTCGCAACGGGGTGCGCATCGGCTCGGTACGGCGTGATTTTCAATTGCTCGTCATTGATTGTGCCAAGACCTCGCCGCCACCCCCACCGATTTACACGGCAAGCACGCCGCCCGACCAACGTAAAAACGGCATAAGAACGGTGGACTTCTGTGAAAATGGTCTTGTGGAACTGCAAACGGACAACAATTCTGATTACAACTACCAATGGCAGCGCGACGGCGACAACCTGCCCAGTGCTACCACGAATAAACTGGTCGTTGATCAGCCCGGTATCTATAAAGTGATCGTGAGTTTGAGATCGGGTTGTGCAAAATCGGGTTTTTCGGAGGAAACCAATGTCATTAAGCAACCCGGCCCCAAGACCGTCATTACGCCCGACGGCCCGACGAATGCCTGCACCGACCGGCCACTGACGCTGGCCACCCGCGATGGCAATTTTACCTACACCTGGCTACGCGACGGCGATACGCTCAAGAATGAAAAAACGTTTAGCCTTGTGGCTCAGGCCGGTGGGTTGTACAAAGTGATTGTTAAAAGCAAATCGACCGATTGCTATTACATTCCTACGCTGCAAGTCTCGATTAATAATTTGCCAAAAGCGGAATTGACCAAGCCAGGCCGAAACACCATTTGCGCGACGGATTCGCTGACGCTGACGGCAACCAACGGAGCGGGCTATCAGTTTGAGTGGCGACGTGACGGCACTGTTTTGCCCGGTGTCAGCGGCCCTAAACTATCGGCCCGGCAAACGGGGGTGTACACGGTCCGGGTGACGGATGGCAATAAATGCACGGCCCTGTCGGATGGTTTCAAACTAACCGTCAATCCAATTCCGGTGATTGTATTCGATTCCATTCCCACCCGGTGTGGCAACGGTAGCGGGCTGATTACCCTTCAGGCTACGCCCGCTGGCGGACTGTTTTCGGGCCAGGCCGTGACGGGCAATACGTTCGATCCGCACAAAGCGGGCTTTGGTGTGTTTCCCATTACCTACTCCGCCGTCAGTCAGTACCAATGCACTACCGAAGCCACTCGTTGGGCGGCTGTTTCGCAGAGTCCACGGGTGCAACTGGGTTTCGATCAAAGCATTGTCTCCGGCGACACCATCCGGCTGCCCGCCCAGGGTAGTGCCAACACCACATTTGAATGGACTCCGTCGGACGGTCTTAGCAACAGCACCGTGCTGAGTCCCGTCGCTTCACCCAATCGCACGACGAGGTATAAACTCCGGGGTACGTATCCCAACGGCTGTATTTCCGAAGATGAAATTACCGTAACGGTTTGGGAAAAAGTAAGCCTGCCCAACGGGATCACGCCCAACGGCGACGGTGTCAATGACAGTTGGGAATTGGCGGGCATGGAGGCTTACCCGGACGCGGATGTGCGCATTTTCAACCGATGGGGCGGCGAGATTTTCTACTCGAAGGGATACTCCCGTCCGTTCGATGGCACCTACCAAAACCGCCGCCTACCCGTGGCCACGTATTATTTCGTGATTGAACCCAACAATGGCCGCCCCACCCTCAAAGGCTCCCTGACGATTCTGGAGTAAATGACTCGGGTTTATTTTGCCGCTAAATCCCGCGCCCAACGTAAGTAATCAAGCAGAATTAAATCTCTTTTACCGATCGGATGGCCCCGAGTATTCGGGGGCCATCCGATCGGTAGCCCTCCCGTCGGGCGGCTTTTGGGCGGGGACGCCCAGTTCGTCCGGCGGGTGTCCTGTCTGACTGGTAAAACAGACTAATCCCACGCCCAACGCATGACCGACCTGACCATTACGCTGATTCAAACACCTTTGTACTCGGAAAACCCGGAAGCTAACCGGGCCATGCTGGAAGAGAAAATTAGTCAGATTGGCCAGGCTACCGACCTGATTGTCCTCCCGGAGATGTTTACGACGGGTTTTACGATGAATCCCGAACGCATGGCCGAACCAATGGGCCTGACTACGTTTCGTTGGATGAAGCAACAGGCTGCGCAAACCGGTGCCGTCGTTACGGGGAGTTACGTCGTGAAAGAGGGCGGGAATTTTTTCAACCGCCTGCTCTGGATGCAGCCCGACGGGAATTTTGAGACCTACGACAAGCGCCACCTGTTTCGTATGTCGGGCGAGCATCACCACTACGCCGCCGGTACCCGACGTCTGGTGAAAAGCTGGAAAGGCTGGCGAATCTGCCCGTTGATTTGCTACGATTTGCGTTTCCCAGTCTGGAGCCGAAACACGGGTCCGGCTTTTGATCTACTGCTTTACGTGGCCAACTGGCCCGCCGCCCGGAGTCACGCCTGGAACACGTTGTTGCAAGCCCGCGCCATCGAAAATCTTTGTTACGTAGTGGGCGTCAATCGGGTGGGAACGGATGGCAAAGGCTATGCGTATGCGGGAGAGAGTTGCGTCGTTGATTTCCGGGGCGAACGGTCGGGTTATCAACAAAACTTGGAGGTTATCCACACGGAAAGCCTGAAAAAGACCGACTTGTCCACATTTCGGGAGAATTTTCCCGCTTTTCTCGATGCCGACGAGTTTACCATTCAAGGGGTAGACTAAGAAAAACCAGCCGCTATTCCATCACTTTAGGCACCCGGAAGTAGTTTTCATCGTGTTGGGGTGCGTTGGCCAGTGCCTGTTCGTGGGTGATCGTTTCCCGAACCACATCCTCCCGGAGCGCATCGACGGCTTCACCCATGTGGGTCAGCGGTTCGACGTCGCTGGTGTCGATTTCATCGAGTTGTTCCATCCAGGTCAGCACCTCCGTCAGGCTGGCGATGAGCGCTTCTTCCTCAGACTCTTTTACCTCCAACCGGGCCAAATGGGCAACCCGGCGGAGCATACCGCGGTCGATGTTCATAAGTCGTTAAAAATAAGTCGTACGCTTATCGGCGGGCCTTCGCGCGGCGGCTCGTTCGTTTTGACGTTTCAATGCCCGTTAAGGCTTGATTGAGTACCTGAAAAACCCGCTCTTTCAACGCTGGTACGTCTTCCTGCGTAAGCCCAAGTGTCGAAATCGGGGCGTGAACGATGGCCCGCACACTGCCGGGGTGCAGGCGCAACTTGGTTTTATCGGGCAAGCGTTTGTACGTGTTCAGCAAGGAGATGGGAACGATGGGCACCTGCTGTTCGATCGCCATGACGAAGGCCCCGTTCTGAAAAGGCTGGTGCATTTTGGGCGGTTGCTCGGCGCGGATACCTCCTTCCGGGAAAATGAACACACTCCGCTCGTTTTGCAACGCCTTCAGCGACCGTTGCAGCGATTTGGTCCGGCTACCGGGATCATTGCGGTCAACCTGAATGTGTAGTTTAGCAAACATATACCCAAACAGCGGGACTTTTTTCACGTCGCTTTTCCCGACGAACGCGTAATAATTCTTCAAAACCAAACCCATGACTGCGATGTCGAGGTACGAAAAATGGTTGGCACAAAACACGTACGCCTGATGCGGAATGGGCCTGAACTCGTACGTTACCTTCACCGGCATCCCGATGATCGGAAAGAACAACTTCCCCCAAAGCCGGTTGCAGTAGTGGGCGTAGGGCTTCCAGGCTTCGCGCTGCAAAAACACGTACATCGCCGGAAACAGCAGCAGAAACAACCCCACAAACCAGAAAGTCGCCCAAAGCGTATACAGAATCAGGAACAGGCGTCGCATGGAACAAAGGTAGGAGTTTAGGGCAATTTAGGGCATAGGGCAGAGGGCAGAGAGCATAGTTAAAAAGTAGTAAAGTAGCCTTCAACTATGCCCTCTGCCCTATGCCCTAAATTGCCCTAATCGGCCCGGAGAATGAGTTCTTTTCTCGAAAATGTAATCATCCAAAGCCCCGCCAGCGAATCGCTTTGCAGAACCGGAGCCGTGTAAAGCCACACCGCGCCGTCCTTTAATTTTTGCAGATTGGGTTCGGCGGACAGGTGGTTTTGGGCCGAATATCGATACGCCGCCAAAACTTCGCGCACTTTAGGATCGGGGTCGGCATCCGGCTTGTCGAGAGTTAAAAAGCGAACCTCGGCCCCGTAGTGCCGCGCCAGGTTGTTGACGACGGCCGTATCGCGCGGACTGTCGGGCAAGCGGTTCAGGCTGTCGGCCAGTTGACTGCCCCGCTCGGCGGCGAGCACGGCCAGTTGCGAAGGCGTGATCCGCTTAGGTTCGCGGTTGCGCATTTCCTGGGCCATGCCTTTCGTATCGATTTTCTTGGGGTCGCAGGCCCCGAACGCGAAGACAATCAAGAGCAGGAAAAGGGTCGGGTTCGTCGGCATCGGGAGTTTTGTTTTTTGCAAAAATACGTCAGATGCGAAGCCCCGGCAAAACCTTTATCTTTGCAACAGGATTCAAAGCCATGCTATGATTGATAAATTGGAAGCCATCCGGGAGCGGTTCAACGAAGTATCGCAGCAAATTTCGCAGCCCGAAATCGTCAGCGACATCAGGAAGTTTACCGCCCTGAGTAAGGAATATAAAGAACTCGAACGGGTTGTGGTGCAGTACCGGGCCTATGAAAATTTACTGGCCAACAT
>JAJAZB010000243.1 GCA_026785975.1 Cytophagaceae bacterium
AGTATGAATGGCTTAAACACTATCATTACGATGACAAAAATACATTCGATCAAGCGTTAGAACATATCTTGAAAAACATAGGCTCAGAATTCACAATTAATTTCAATTAAAAGTGTCGTTTATATTCACTCAACTACTTATCTTCTTTTTTATCTGGTCACTGTGATGAAAAGGGGCATTATCCAAAACAAGTACCGTTGGCTGTTTTATCCCTGCGGCAAAATCATCAATAAACATACTTAAACACTGAGCATTCATCGAGCCATTCAGCGTGTAGGCTTCAAAGTCATTCTCTTTGCTGAGAAGCCCAAATACATTGGTTGTCGCCGATTTACAACGAGACGGAAAATAAAGTTGAATTGTACTACACCGATGGCGAGTTGACCGACGTAGTTTTTCAGCGGGTAAGGGGAAAGGAAGAATTGCCGACTGCTCAGAAACGCAAAGCAGAGGTGTTCGTCCGCGAATACCACGAGGGTATCGTTTCCAAATGGAACGACGTGCAGGTGTACAAACGAAAGCCGAAATTTGAGAAGATAACCAAGAAGACGAAATGAAAACGAAAACAATGGCAGTCGAGTCGGCACGATACCTCGATGGATACCGGCTCGAAATTCAATTCTCTGACGGACAAACCCGAATCATTGATTTTCGGGCTTCCATCGAGCGGCAGGAGGTGCCCGAATACCGGGTCTACCTTGACCCGGAAAAATTCAAACAATTCGCCATCGAAGGCGGCAACGTCGTCTGGGGCGAAGATTGGGATTTGGTCTATCCGGTCTGGAAACTTTACGAAGGGGTTGTTTGATTACTTTACACACTTCGGGCGACGAGGATAAAGTCACTTTTTCCAGTTCTAAACTGGCAAGATGGCAGGCACAAGTTACGCTTCGCTAAACTTGCGCCAGACGGTGATTTTCCTACTCGGTTTTTTCTGGAAACGCACCACCGCGCGGGCGGCGTTGGCGGCGGCCTGGCTCACCATTCCCCTGTCCAGGCTCTTCAAATTCCTGCCCGAACCGACCAACGGGGCCATCGCGCCGATTCCCTTCCTCGACCGGATGTCCTGGGTATTCGTCCTGCTACTGCTGGTCATGGCCGTACTGACGCTGGCCGATTCGGAGAGTCGAACGAACCCCAAAGGCTTGACCATCGACACCAAGCTGTTTCGGGTGACGCCCGGCTCCGCCGTCGCTTCGGTGCTGATTTGCGGGATTCTGGCGGGCTTGTATACCGTGTTTTGGTAGAGTAAGCCGAGGAAAAGACTTACTCCTGTTGGAAACGTACAACGTGGGAAAAGGCAAGTTGCAGTCGGCCTTGAAAGTAGCGATATTTGAAGGAAACAAACTGCAAAACCATGCAATTGATCATTGACACCGACGAAGAATACGCCCCGATGTTTCGGGCGGTGGCGAAGGCCGTGAAGGCTAAGGTGAGAACAAATGTAAACCTGGATAAAACCTCCCAAAAAACCCGTAAGGCGGAAGAAAAAGGCCCATTTATCGACCCAGGTACGGCCAAGCCGGGGGAGAAGCCGTCTGATTTTTTTAAAGGAGCCTGGAAAAAAGACCCAACCCGCACCGCTAAATCAATCCGTGAATCAGCGTGGAAACGAAAAATTTGATTCTGTGCGACACAACCATTTTGGTCAATGCTTTTCGGGAAGAAGTTTTGGTTCTGGCTGAATTTGACCGGTTGGGGTTCAACCGGTTCGCGCTGGCCAGTACCACAGCAGCCGAACTTTACTTTGGAATGCGAAAAGGAGAAAAGCGCAAAACGCTTGAGCTGGTTCGACGTCTCAAGATGATCCATTTCGACAAGGCTATTTCGTTTCGAATGCTAAACTACCAGTACGATTACCTCAACCGGATGTCGGTGCCAGATGCCATCATCGGTGCAACGGCGGTTGAATATAACTTCGCGCTTTGGACCGACAACCGGCAGGACTTTGATTTTCTGCCCGGCATTCGGTTTCATGATCCGGCTTGATTTACAACTATCAGTACCAGTGTGTGGGAAAGTCGCTTGAGCCAGTTGAAAACTGGCAAGAAGAAAGGCACAAGTTACGCTTCGCTAAACTTGCGCCAGACGATGCAATCTGCTTGAGTCAGTGTACAGTTAAGCTTAATACGGAAATTATCTCTTTCATAAAGGCATCTATGATTTATCAATACAATGAATTAAACGCTCAATTCGGGTACTTACTCGAACATGCACCTGTTAAAAAAGCAGAAGTTCTTCCAACGCTGTTCGATATTGCGGGATTCCCCCATTACGAGCGGGTTGTCAGCAACGTGTCCGCCTTCTTTTTTCAGACTGAAAATCCGCATGGATTGGGCCCTCTATTTTTGAATGCATTAACGTAGTTGATTTCTCAGAAAGGATTCAGCCCCCCGATATTCGGACAAGAGCGTTGTTGTTGTCGGCGTGAATGGAGGACGAAGCAAGGCAACTTTATAGACTTGGTACTTTACGATGAGATTGACAAAAGCAGACGGGTAACGAACGCACTGATTATTGAAAACAAAATCTACGCAACCGTTTACAACGATCTTAACGATTATTTCACTGATGTACCACTAAACCTGGAAAATAACGGACAAAAACTGGGCGTCGTGTTAACTTTGAAACCAATTAAACTCGATTCCCGATACGCTAATCAGTACGTGAACATTACTCATGCCGAATTGCTGGGACGCGTTCGAGAGACGATTGGTGTTCAATTGCTTAGGGCCACTGACCGGTACCAACTGCTTCTCCAGGATTTTTTCGCTAACATATTCAACCTTTATACCCCGACTCACATGGACGAGAGTGTTAAGTTTTATTATGACTACGCTACCCGCATAAAGGAATTACTTGTCTTAGATAAACATGTAGAGGTTCAGGTTATCAATGCTATTCAACGCGAAGTAGAGTTGCTGGGATTTCTTGTGAATCGTAATAACACTTTTGAATTGACTCTACGCTTTGAGGCCTATCCGGAGGTTCTGACGTACTTAAAATTTAATGACCTGCTTGAAAAACAGAAGGTAATAGTTACGATGTGGTCGGAGGGTCGTAAAAAAGAAGCTTGGCTCCGGCTTCCCAATTTGCAGGTACTCGCTCAGGGCAATCA
>JAJAZB010000244.1 GCA_026785975.1 Cytophagaceae bacterium
AAACCATCAAATAACGTTCAAAAAAGAATTGCTCCATAGTGTAGGGTTTAAACCCCTACGCTATGGAGCAATTCGTCTGTTTTAAGAAATTTATGGATGAAAAAGACTGCGCGTTTGCAGTTTAAACCGCAGACGCGCAGTCCCTACGCTACGGAGCGGAATTCAATGGGCGATAAATCTTTACCTACTGAACGTTCTCCTCCCCTTCCTCCCGATCCACACTACTACCGCCCGAGGTCGATTTATTCACGTCCGTAGCGCTGCCTTTGTAACCAATGTGGCTGGCACCCGTCGCCGTGGCCTGTAGTTTCTTTTCAACAAACACCTGAGCGCTGCTGGCCCCGGAAGCATCCACGTCGGCCTCCGCCGTTTTCAGACTCGCGGCTTTGAGTTGCGAAGCCCCCGAGATGTCGGCTTTCAACGTCTGGGCGTTGCCCACGAGCGTGAGCCGGGCCGCGCCCGATACTTCAGCGTCGATCGTTTGGGCGTTGAGCGAGGTGAATACGGCGGTCGAAGCGCCCGTTAGTTGTACGTCGAGGTCGGTGTTCTGGTTAAATCCTTTGACTTCGGCGCGGGTGGCTCCCATAAATTCCACGCCCGACAAGCTTGGCATGGTAATGCGCACGTTGACGCGCTTACGGCGGTTGATCCGAAATCCGTCGCCGTAACCAATATTGAGCGCATCACCATCGGTGCGCACCCGCACATCCTGCACGTCGCGGCGGTTGCCGTCGAGTTCAACCCGGTAGGCCGTGCCTTGTTTTACTTCCACGTAGAAGTTGCCGCTGATTTCCAGCTTTTGAAAACCGGCCACTTTCTCTTCCCGCGAAAACTCACCCCGGCCCATGTCGATGCCGTCGTCGCTATCGTCTTCGTCGTTGAAATCGTAACTGGAATCATCCCCGGTATCCAGCACGGAGCCTTGACAATTCAGGCAGATGAGTTCGCCTTTTTCTTTGGAAAACTGGAACAAAACGGTTCTGAACTGATCGCCTTTTTCGGTATCGAACAGTTCACGATTGAACTGGTTTGTGACAAAATCGGCAAAGTTGCGGGTCATGCGGAAGGATTTTCCGTAGGGCACGCGCAGCACCATGTTCAACTCCTGACCCCGGAACGGACGACCCGTGGCGAGCTCGGCACGTTCGTCAAAAATCAGCGTTGAATCTTTGCGAACGACGTTGTAAACCAGCGAAGCGGCGTTGGCTTTGGCATCCTCGCGGGTGCGGCCCCGGCCTTCGAACGTCTGAACCAGTTGCAGGTCGGTTCCGTCATACGGTTCGAGCGTCAGTCGGGTGCGGTTCCAGCTTTCGTCGTCGTTGTCTTCGGCATCCAGTTGGGCAACCGTTGCCGCCGGAAACGTTACCACTTTTTCGACCTCGCCGCCCCGCTGATAATTGGCGGCGTAGCTGGTACCCATCGCTACGGCTCCCACCGTACCAAAAATCCAGAGCGCCAGCAGTGGCAGACCCAGGCGGGCGTTGAACAAATTGCGCCGCACCAACAGCGAACTACCCGCAATAGCCAGCGCCAGAAACGGGATGCCCGCAGCCAGAAACCCAAACACAAACAGCCAGGGCGAAACATCGGAGAGCATATACGCGGGGATACCATCGCCCAGAAAAACCGGCGCAGTCCCGAGCAAACCCAGGCCGGAAATCAGGATCACAAATAGTGCGATGATCGCCGAAGCGCCAATCACAATGAGCAACAGCCCGGCAAAAACCCGGATGGCCACCAGCAGAAAGTTGAACAACGGTCCGAGTGCGGTAAAAATGGCAGCCAGCGCCCGGAAGGGAAACAACAGCGCTTTGGTCAGGCCGCTCTCGGCTTGGTTTTCAACGTTGAGTCCCCGCTTCACATTTGTCTCGATGTTTTCGAGCGTGATGGGTTCGCCCGTCATCTGCATTTTGTCGGTGAGGGTTTTAGCCTCGGGCGTAATCGCCCACAGAATCAGGTACAAAATGATTCCCGTGCCGAATAAGAAAACGCTGATGACGAACAAAAACCGCAGCAGGCCCAAATCCCAGCCGGTGTACTTGGCCACGCCCGCCACCACGCCGCCGACGACTTTCTGGTCGGGATCGCGGTAGAGTTTCTTGATTTTTTCGTCTTCCTCCAGGTTCAGGTTAGCGGGCAGCGATACCCAGAGGGCAATGTAAATCAGGAACGTAAACCCGCTCACCGGGCCGAAGAAATTCATGGAATCGTTGTCGAACGGCCCGTCGAACCAACCCGGCACGGCCAGGGCCAGCACCAGAAAGATCAGGCGAACCCAGAGCGGATCGGAGTTGAAGTAGTGGGCAATCCCGGCGGCCACACCCCCGAGCAGTTTACGCTTGGTGTCGCGGTAGAGGCGGCGCGGCGCGGTACCGGTTGCTACGGGCGGAACGACGGCGGCTACCGGCGCACCAGCGGCCGGCACTCCGGCGGTCTGCGCTCCACCGGCTTGTTGAGCCTGTTGGCGGGCGTGGAGCGCCTGCAAATCTTCTTCTTCTTCGATGGCTTCAAAGTCGGCCACCGTACCCATCGACCGGACGAGATCGTCGACGTCGGTGGCGCTGAGGGCTTGTTTGTCTTCTTTTTGCAGTTTATCCGCAAATTTTTCGGCAATGCGCCCCTCGATGTCGGCAATGATTTCAGTGCTGCCTTCGTAGGCCGAAAAATACTGCTGCACACTGGCGAGGTAACTGCGAAGGCGCTCGTAACCGTCTTCCTCGATGTGGAACACGACGCCGCTTATCGTAATGGAGAAGGTCTTTTTCATGACTCGATGTTGAATGATTGTTGGAGAGAATGAGTGATTGGGTTGGGGTTTACGGATTACTTACCACTCTTTATTTCCCTCTGGGTAATTTGGTTAACCGACGTTGCGAGTTCCTCCCAGGTTACCTGGAGTTGCTCAAGAAATTCCCGGCCGGTTTCGGTCAGTACATAGTACTTGCGGGGCGGGCCAGCGTTGGACTCCACCCACTTGTAATCGAGCAGCCCGGAGTTTTTCAGCCGGGTGAGCAGCGGGTAGAGGGTACCTTCCACGACCATGATTTTAGCCGACGTCAGTTCGTCGAGCATATCAGAGGCGTACACCTCGCCCCGCGCAATGATGTGCAGAATGCAGAATTCCAGAATTCCTTTTCGCATTTGCACCTGGGCATTTTCAAAGTTCATAGCGCGTTTGTTTTCAGTGATATCGAGTAGCCTTTATTTAAGAAAACGGCATCGGATCGGATGATGACCGGGGATAGATAACGGCGATTGATGCACTAAAAGTAATATAAGGTACTTTGTGATGCAAGGTACTCGGTAAAAAAATTTAATCTTTTTAGGTGAATGGTTTGTCCAGTAGGATGAAAGACCGATTTACCGGGATGACCTTGACGGCTGGGCGAAAGTGTTTACTTTTGTAATAGTCCTTTTTTTGCCGTGATGATGCGAAACGCTTTACGCTGCTTTTTTATCTTCCTGATTTTCACTGCTTCTTCCGGGCAGTTGGCGCTGGCGCAACGGTCGGCGGATGGCTGGGTCAATCCGGCCCAAACCTATTATAAGATTCCGACGGTGCAGAACGGTATGTACCGGCTCAAGGCGGAGGATTTGAAAAAAGTAGGTTTGCCCGGTAGCGTCAATCCCCAGGCTTTGCAGTTGTTCCACCGGGGCGAAGAAGTTTCGATTTTCGTGCAGGGTGAAGCCGATGGCACGTTTGACGCGGGCGACTTCGTGGAATTTTACGGCATCCGCAACGACGGCACGCTGGATTCCGCCCTGTATTATCCCCGCGAAGCCCAGCCGCACCGCTTTTACAATCTGTATTCCGACACCACCGCCTATTTTCTAACCTGGCGACTCGACGGCAGCAAAGGCCGCCGCATGACGACTTACCAGGAGAAAAATACGCAGAATTTGCCGCCCGAACCGTACTACTGGGTAACTAACCGGCAGGTGTACACGGGCGATTTTTCCGCCGGAACGTTCCATCCCCTGGGCTTACGCAGTTGGAGCGCAGCGTTTTACACCCACTACGACTGGGGCGAAGCCTACACGGGCGGGGCCTACAAGTCCGGGCAAACGGGCAAGTTCGGTTTCGATCTTTCACAACTTAAAAAAGACGCGGGCGTAGCACCCGAAATACAGTACCAGCTTTTGGGCCGTAATCCCGATATGCACACTGCGCTGGTGGCGGTGGGTCCGCAACCGGATCGGCAACGTCCGCTGGATACCCTGAGCCTCGACGGATTCAGGCATCAAACCTACCGGGCTACGGTACCACTCGGCGACGTAGCCGCCAACGGCGAACTGCACTTCAGTCTCACCTCCCGCGATCCAATGCCTACCACGCCCGAAGCGTTGGGGGTACTGCCGTGGACGTTCTGCGCAACTTACATTCAGGTTCGCTACCCGGCTCAGCCCGTTTTGTTCGCGCCCCAGTTGGCACTGGAACCCCGGCTCAACCCCGCCGGACGTTCGTATTTTGAAATCAGCAATGTGGCCTCGGGTAGCGTGCTTTACGACCTCAGCGACGAGCATCATCCCATTCGGATTGGGTCGGGTTACGTGGAGGCGGGGGCCAAACTGCAAGCCATCGTCCGGCAAACCAACCAGCCCCGGCGCTTGCTCTTGGCCAGCCAGTTCGTTGCTCCCCTCGCTATCCGACCAGTTCGGTTCCGGGCGCTGCCCGCGAAAGCTGATTTTTTACTCGTCACCCACGAAGGTTTGATGAAACCTGCCACCGGCTATTCGGATCCGGTCCGGGCCTACGCGGCCTACCGGGCTTCGGCAGCGGGCGGTCGGCACGACACGCTGGTCGTGACGATGAGTCAACTCGTCGACCAGTTCAATTACGGCGAATGGAGTCCGACGGCCATCCGCAACTTCGCCGAAACCCTGCACCGCCGGGCCGGGGCGCAGTTTTTATTTCTGGTGGGCCAATCGCGCTGGCCCCACCACATGCGCCTACGCACCGACCGCTACGCCCTCGATCCCGTGCCCAATGCGGGTTGGCCCAGCGCCGATATGCCCCTGGTGATGGGCCTCAACGGACAGTCGCCGTTTGTGCCCGCGATCCCGGTGGGTCGTCTCAACGCGGCTACTCCCCAGCAAGTCGCCGATTATTTGAACAAAGTAAAAGAGCACGAAAGCGCCCCGGCCAGCGCGCTGTGGCGAAAGAAGATTCTGCACCTGAGCGGGGGCAAGTCGCCGGGCGAGCTGAGTCTTTTCAAAAGTAACGTCGATGGTTTCAAGCACATCGCCGAAAGTGGTCCCGTGGGTGTGAACGTGCAAACGCTTTCCAAAAAAACCGATGGCCCCGTCGAGAGCTTCAACGTGGCGCAGCAAATCAACGAGGGCGTGGGCCTGGTGACGTTTTTCGGTCACTCCGGCGGCGACATCACCGACATCGACATCGGCTTTTGCAGCAACGACCAACTCGGCTACCGCAACAAAGGCCGCTACCCGCTGCTGCTCATCAACGGCTGTGAAGCGGGCAATATTTTTTACGACGGGGGCCAAAAAAGCTTCGCTACCGACTGGGTCAATACGCCCGACCGGGGCGCTATTCTGGCCCTGGCCCACGCCTCCTCGGGCTATCCCGGCCCACTCAAAACCTACTCGGATCAACTTTATCAGGTGCAGTTTGCCGATAGCGCGTTTGCCGGTAAACCCTTTGGTACCGTCTTGCGGGAAGCCATTCGACGGCTGGTGAGTATGCCCGGCACCTCGTTTTACGAAATTGGTCACGCCCAGCAAGTCATGCTGCAAGGCGACCCGGCCGTGACGCTCTTCCCCGCCACCAAGCCCGACTACGCCGTTGACAACGCGGGATTATTTTTGCAAGCAATTGATAATCAAAAGGTCGTGGCGGCATCGGATTCGTTTCGGATTGGCGTGGTGTTGAGCAACCTGGGCCGGGTGCCGGGCCAGGCCGTGCAACTTTCGATCAAACGTACCTTGAGCAATGGCACCGTGGTCGATTACGGCCTGCAAATGCTGGCTCCCGTTGCTTACCAGGACACGCTGTTTTTCACGCTCCGCAATGACAAAACCAACGGCGGCGGTCCGAATCGCTTCGAAGTGGTCATCGACCCCGACCGCCGTCTCGACGAAAGCAGCCGTGACAACAACCGGGCGACGCTCGACATCACCATTCCCGGCTTCTCGGCAACGCCGCTCTTTCCCCCGGATTTTGGCGTACTCAACACCACCGCCAACGGAGCGCCAACGGCCACGCTCACTGCCCAGGCTACGCAGGTGTTGACGAAAAATGGCAAGGTCGTTTCCCGA
>JAJAZB010000245.1 GCA_026785975.1 Cytophagaceae bacterium
CGGGGGTTGGTGTGCTGGCCCGGTGCCAATTGGGAGGGGGGCCGGTGGGGCACGCCGGTGTAGAAACTGGGCACCAGGTCGACGGCGCGGGGGCTTTTGTTGTCGGGTAGCAGAATACCCCCAAACCCGGCGGGGGCTTCGGCCAGGGCCGTCCCGTTGAGTGCCGCCGTGCCTTTCAGACTGAACAAACCCGGTTTTCCATTCCGAAAATCAAACATATTCAATGATTTCGACTGAATCCGGAGTGCCTTCAAGCCCGGCACGGCTCCGCCAAACAGGGAGTCGTCCATGTACAGGGCCAGCTCGGGATTCGTGAAGTAGGACGCGAACTGAAGGTCGTTGTCGGGTTTGGTAGCGTTCCACTTGTCCTTCATGCCGATGGGGATAACGGCTTCGTTGGTTAGGGGCATACCCAGCCGCGAAACCTGGACCCAATTGCCCGAAACCAGGGAAGCCGTGCCATCCGTGCTCAAGGTGGTAATGGCGGGCCGACTGGCCGACGCATACACGCCAATGACGTAATCGGGGTCGAGAATGTTGGCGGCCATCGCCACGGTTTTCTTCCCTTTCTGGAGGGTTGCCACCGGCACTTCGATGGCAATGGTGTGGCAGTTGAATTTCGCCACCGCATCCCGTCCACTGTTCTGACGGACATTCCCGATATCGAATATGCCGCCCAGGTCAACGAAGAACGGGTCATCGACCGGCCCGCAGAAGATTTTCTCGCCGGTACTGGCCGTAGCTATCGCTTTCTGCACCAGCTCTTCGTACGACGCGGCTCCCAAACCGACGGTTCTGTTTTCGATGGAGCGCGGGCCGATGTTAGGCGGGGGAACAATGCCGTTGGCGAGAATGGTGGTGAAACTTTGCCCGCCGTCCATGCTCCGTTCGCAGGTGTAGGTCGTTTTCAGGTTTTCCTTGCCGAGCCGGATCAGGAAAAAGGTGGTGGGGTCCTCGTTGGTTTGTTTGAACGTGAACCGGTACACAATGTCGTTGCCAGTGGTGGCCGTGTTGTTGTCGACGTGAATTTCGTACCGGATGTTTTCACCGAACTGGTACCAGTTTGGCCCCCCGGCGGGGTGTTCAAACGGGATGTAGTTGGCGATGAGGACGATTTTTTCCGCATCGACGGGGCTTTTAAACGCGTACAAATCCGTGTTGTCGGCCAGCGGATCGTTGGAGGTCAGCGGTGCTTCCCGGTGCGACGAAGCGAGCGATTCTGTGGGGTTCAGGCAACTGATCAGCAGTACCCCTACCAAGTATAAAACGTGTTTCATGTTTGTAGACAATAAGGGTTAAAATCTGGCTTTCAGGGAGTAGTCGAACCCTCTCCACGGCGTTTGCACGTACGGAAAAGTGGTCCTGAACGTCGTGTCGTTTTTCGTCGGGCCGGCATTGAAGCTTAGCACGTTGATCAGCTTCGGCGAAATGGGTTTCGTCGTCGTGAAATCGTCGTAGGGCAATCCAATGGCGGCCAACACGATGCCCGACACGGCTTGCAGTTCGATGGTCGTCACGTCATCCTCCAGCCGCCGCCCGTTGGGGAAACCGTCCATGTTGGGAATGAACTGCAAGGTCGTCGTGGTGTTGTAGGCCGCATCGGTCAGGCCCAGCACCGCCGCCTGGACCAGGCCCAGCGAACTGAACTTGGGATCATTGCGCGGGGTGGCGGGCACGGCCATGTTGAGCCGCAGCATATCCCCCAGCGTGGGCAGGAAGTTGTGGATGAAGGGCTTACCCGCCGCCAGGGGGTTGTTGTTCTTGCCCGTTGCCAATTGGTAGGGGGGCAGGTTGGGCACGCCGGTGTAGAAAATGGGCAGCAGGTCGACGGCGCGGGGGCTTTTGTTGTCGGGTAGCAGAATACCCCCAAACCCGGCGGGGGCTTCGGCCAGGGCCGTTCCGTTGAGAGCCGCCGTGCCTTTCAGACTGAACAAACCCGGTTTGCCGTTCCGAAAATCGAAGGCCCCCAGCGAGGCTTTCTGAATGCGCAGGGCTTTCATCGAAGGCACAGCCCCCCCAAACTGGGAGTCGTCCATGTACAGGGCCAGTTCAGGATTCGTAAAGTAGGCCGCGAACTGTAAATCGTTGTTGTTGTAGGGTGTGGTGGCATTCCACTTGTCTTTCATGCCGATGGGGATAACGGCTTCGTTGGTCAGGGGCATACCCAGCCGCGAAACCTGGACCCAATTGCCCGAAAACCCGACCGTTCCGTCGGTAGCATTCAGCGTTTTTAATTGCTGCCGACTGGCCGAGGCCCAAACGCCGATGACGTAGTCGGGATCGAGGATATTGGCCGCCTGCGTGATGGTTTTACCATCTTTCTGCAATAAATTGACGGGAACTTTCAGGATGATACTGTGTACGTTGTACCGATTCAAGGCATCCTTGGGGGCATTGGTCGTGTTGCCTTCGGGTCGGAAATTACCCACGTCGAATGCCCCGGCCAGGTCCACGAAAAACGGATCGTCGCGGGAACCGCAAAACACCTTCTCCCCCGTGGTGGCCGTCGCGATGGCCTGATCGGACAGCGCTTCGTAGGAAGCCGCTTTCAGGCCCACAGTTGTATTCTCGATCGTCCGCGGCCCGACGTTGTAGGCCGGTACCACGCCATTGGCGACGATGGTCGTGAAGTTTTGCCCACCGTCC
Source organism: Cytophagaceae bacterium (assembly GCA_026785975.1). Lineage (GTDB taxonomy): Bacteria > Bacteroidota > Bacteroidia > Cytophagales > Spirosomataceae > JAJAZB01. The sequence goes on from JAJAZB010000245.1 coordinate 2,647, forward strand.
GTACTTTTCTGGCACGTGTAGGTCGTTTTGAGATTCTGCTTGCCAAGCCTGACGTAGAAGAAGGTCGTTGGATCTTCGTTGGTTTTCGAAAACGTAAAGCGGTACGTAATGTCATCGCCCGGCGTATTCGCTTTGTTTTTAATGTGAATCTCGTAGCGAACATTGGTCCCGAAGTCATAATAATTGGGACCTCCATCCGGCGATTCAAACGGGATGTAATTGGCAATGAGCGTAATCGTGTTGGCATCGTCGGGGCTTTTGAAGGCGTACACGTCGGTGTTGTCGGCCAGCGGATCTCTGGAAATCAGCGGGGCTTCGCGGTGACTGGATCCGTAGCTGACGCTGACCACGGACAAGTAGAGCAAAAAGAGAAAGCCGCGAAGCCATTCCCGGTGTGGTAAATTTATTCTGTTCATCAGTGAAAGGTTTTGAACGTTATGAAAAAAGTGTTAGTCCGTGTCTACGAACCCAGTAGTTTCCGAACAAGTAGCCAGGCAGTTAGCCGATCAAATTGAGGGTGAATCCAACCGGCAACCTCTTGGCAAAGGTTTATCAGGGTGCCGCTGGTTCAGCCCATTACTGAGCATTTTGATAACGACACAGCCAAAAAGCCCTACTGAGTAGTCAGTGTGTACTTGACAATCAGACCTCCGGTTTTATCGCTGGCCGAAACCCGCGTAATTACCAGTTCGGTATCGGTGAGTGAATTGATCGTAAACTCGACGGTCCCGTTGGTACCAGACGGTTGCGGGGTAAGGCCCTGAAGGATCAATCGATTGTCGTTCAGCACGATCCATTTAAGGGCCATAAACGTGTTGGCATCGAACTCGCGCAGCGTAGCTCCTGGCGGGGTACTCAGGTCAAGCAGGAATTGGACGTAACCGGGCCGAATGTTGTTGGGTGCCCCCTTCGTGTAAACGATTACGTTGTTTTCCTCAACCAAACGAACCGTAAACTTCTTGGCGATCCTCGCCAGAACGGGTGACGTGCTCCCCACATGGTCGTTGCAGCCATAAAACAACCCGGTCAGAAGTAGCACGGAGTAAACAATAACTGGAAAAGGTTTTTTCATCGGGATTCAGTTTTAACGATTTTGACAAGAACGGTACGCTACTGTTTTTAGGGCCTGATAATGAATCAAGTACAAGGAGGGAAGTTTTCTCATCGTTGAATCGGGGGTTTAACGTGGATTTTATACGTGATTGGGATGTGGGTGTTAAATCAAGGCTTTTTTGGAAGAAACTCAAAAAAAAATTTGTTTAAATTATCATACCGTCCGATTTTCGGTTGTGCCGTTTGGGACTAAACGCGCTGTTCAGCGCGAAATACACCAAAAACCTCGGTCGAAATCGGTTCGGGCGGCACTTAGTCGCTGCGCAGGGAAATGCCTGGGTGCCGACTTGCCGGAATAAATTGAGGTGTTAATGAAGCCATCAGAATCGAATATTGATCCTGATTTGGGTAATGTTCCCGCTATCGTTTGCCGCAGGCCCGGTGAGGGATTGACCGGAACGCCGCAAAACGTTGACTGAGGCCGGGACGTTGCCTAGCGCAATATTTACGAAAAAAGTTTGAAGCCGGTTTGGCGCAAATCAAAAAATAATCCGCCTATTTTCGGAACCTAACTAGTCAAAAAAAAGAAACCCCTCCCTCCCGGGCACTCGGGAAGGAGGGGTTTCCACAAACCTAAAACAGTCTTACCGTAGTTTACAAATCAATCGCCTCCCCGTAAGCCGCCTCGGTCGCACCTTTTACGGCTTCCGACATAGTGGGGTGGGGGTGAACGGTTCGCAGAATTTCGTGCGCGGTCGTCTCCAGTTTTCGGGCGGTCACAACCTCCGCAATCATCTCGGTGACGTTGGCACCAATCATGTGAGCGCCGAGCCATTCGCCGTATTTAGCGTCAAAAATCACTTTCACGAAACCCTCGGGTACCCCGGCAGCTTTGGCTTTGCCCGAGGCCGTGAAGGGGAATTTACCAACTTTGATGTCGTATCCGGCTTCCCGCGCTTTTTTCTCGGTCAGGCCAACGGAAGCAATTTCGGGCTGGCAGTACGTGCAGCCGGGAATATTCCCGTAGTCAAGCGCTTCGGTGTGAACGCCCGCGATTTTCTCCACGCAAATGATAGCCTCCGCCGTGGCCACGTGGGCGAGCGCCGGGCCGGGTGTACAATCGCCGATGGCGAAGTAACCGGGCACGTTGGTTTCGTACCATTCATTCACCTGGATTTTACCCTTATCGACCGTGATGCCCACTTCCTCCAGACCAATGTCTTCCAGATTGGCCACTACGCCAGCGGCCGAAAGCACGATGTCGCACTGCATTTCCTGCTGACCGTTGGGAGTTTTCACGACCACTTTACAGCCTTCGCCGCTGGTATCCACACTCTCGACGGTCGAGTCGGTGAACACCTCGATACCCATTTTTTTATACTGTTTTTCGAGGACTTTCGAGATTTCTTCATCCTCCACGGGTACCATGTTGGGCATGAATTCGACGATGGTCACTTTCGTGCCCATCGACGCATACACGTACGCAAATTCAACCCCGATGGCCCCGGAACCCACCACAACCATGCTGGCGGGCTGTTTTTCAAGGCTCATGGCCTTGCGGTATTCGATCACTTTCTGACCATCAATTTTGATAGTGGGCAATTCCGCGCCCGCCCGCCGGTGGCGATGATGATGCCTTTGCTGGGGCTATATTCGGTTTTTGACCCGTCGGCAGCGGTCACTTCTATTTTATTACCCGGCTTCACCCGGCCGTAGCCCATGATGACATCGATTTTATTTTTCTTCATCAAAAACTGCACACCCTTGCTCATGGCATCGGCCACGCCCCGGCTGCGCTTGATTACCCCGCCAAAGTCGGCGCTGAATTCGCCCACGTTGATGCCGTAATCTTTTGCGTGTTTGATGTATTCAAAAACCTGGGCCGACTTAAGCAGTGCTTTTGTGGGAATACACCCCCAATTGAGGCAAATACCCCCGAGGCTTTCTTTTTCGATAATGCCTACCTTCAAACCCAGTTGTGACGCCCGGATGGCAGCGGGGTATCCCCCCGGACCGCTTCCGAGTACGATCAAATCATATTGCGAAGCCATTAGTTGTTGGTTTTGGATTGGTTACGGCGTAAAAGCCGTGCAAAAATAGGGAAAACTCGCTTGCACAAGGCTACCCCTTTCGAGAAACCAGAATACCCCCAGGTTTTGTTCGTAGTTTTGCGGAGTTGTCTGAAGGTTATCTGAACCAGGATTGGCCCGGATTAAGGGATTTTCAGGATTGTTGATTCTTAATCGAAATGATAGACTTCAAACTCTGAATTTTGTATCCTGAAAATCCCTTAATCCGGGCCAATCCTGGTTCAGACAATCAGGGTTTAGACCAATCAACCATTTTCCCACATTTTCCCAAAAAACCAATGACGACAGACAAGTTGAAAGACTTGAAGGCCCGGGTAGAGGCCTTGAGGGGGTACCTTTGACTACGATAGCAAAAAGTACCAAATATCTCAATTAGAGCAGGTTACGCTAAATCCTGATTTCTGGAACGACCCGAATAAGGCCGAAAAAACCATGCGCGAAATGCGTGGTTTGAAGTTCTGGACGGATGGCTTCGATGCCCTCGACCGGCAACTCGGTGACCTGGAAACCATCTGGGAATTTTACGAAGGCGGGGAAGCGACCGAAGATGAAGTCGATGCGGAAGGGGCGAAACTCGAAGTGAAACTCGATGCGCTGGAATTCCGGAAGATGATGTCGGAAGAAGGCGATAACCTGCCCGCCGTGCTCGAAATCAACGCGGGCGCGGGCGGCACGGAGTCCCAGGACTGGGCTTCGATGCTCTACCGGATGTACGTGATGTGGGCCGAAAAAAATGGCTATAAAATCAAGGAAGTCGACCGGCAAGACGGCGACGTAGCGGGCCTGAAAGCCGCCACGCTGGAGGTCGACGGGGAGTTTGCCTTTGGGAACTTAAAGGCCGAAAGTGGCGTACATCGCTTGGTGCGTATTTCTCCGTTCGATTCCAACGCCCGTCGGCACACGTCGTTTGCCTCGGTTTACGCCTACCCACTGGTCGACGATACCATCGAAATCGACATCAATCCCGCCGACATCGACTGGGATACGTTTCGGAGCGGCGGCGCGGGTGGGCAGAACGTCAACAAAGTAGAAACCGCCGTGCGCCTGCACCACAAACCCTCGGGCATTGTCATTGCCTGCCAGCAGGAGAGGAGCCAATTGATGAACAAGGAAGTTGCCCTGCGTTTGTTGAAATCCCGGCTCTACCAGGTCGAAATGGACAAACGCAACGCCGCCCGTGCGGAGGTGGAGGCATCAAAAAAGAAAATCGAATGGGGTTCCCAAATTCGTAGTTACGTCCTCGATGATCGGCGGGTGAAAGACCATCGCACCGGTCACCAGACTTCGAATACGGACGCCGTACTCAACGGCGATTTGAATGAATTTATCAAGGCTTATTTGATGGAACAGTAGGTCTGAACCAGGATTGGCCAATCCTGGTTCAGACAACCTTCCGCCAATCATGGTTCAGACAACCTTCCACCACGGCGAAAACATACACCTCCGCTACCACGCCTACGGGCGCGGACCTCGGGTGTTGCTCGCTTTTCACGGGATGGGCCAAAGCGGCATCTCGTTTTTTTCGCTGGGCAATGAATTGGGCGATACGTTTACTACCTACGCCTTCGACTTATTTTACCACGGAGAAAGTTCGGGCTTGGTTGAACCGCTCAGCAAGCCCCTTTGGGCGGAAATCGTTCGGCGATTTTTGGCAGAAAAAGGCATTGATCGCTTTTCAATTGTTGGGTTCAGCCTCGGCGGACGCCTGGCGCTGGCTACGCTCGAAGGGCTTTACGAGCGCATCGATGAGTTACTTTTGATTGCCCCCGACGGGCTGGCCGAAAGCCCGATTTACACCGCCGCCACGCGATTGCCGGGAACCCGGCGGCTTTTCCGAAAAGTCATTTACGAACCCGAGCAGTTCTCGCGCTTGGTGACGGCGGCCCGCCGCTGGGGCATGGTACCCGAAAGCGTGGTCAAGCTGGCGAAGTACCAATTATCTTCCCCCCAGCGTCAGCAGCGCGTGTACGAGAGTTGGATGGCCTTCCGAAACCTGCGGTTTTCGGTACGACGACTGGCCCGCATTGTGGCCCAACACGGTATTCACGTGACAGTGTTTGCCGGGCAGCACGACAAAGTGATTCCCCTCCGGCGGATTCTGCCGTTCGTGCGACAGGTCAAAAACTGCCAGTTTATTCAGCTTGACCACGGCCATACGTTTTTACTCGAAAAGGTGGCCGCGTATTACCGCCAAGCCCGGCGCAACACATAACTCAAGCCACCCAGCGACACCAGAATCAGCCCCAGCAACGCCCATTGGCCACCCGTGGCTTCGTTGGGATGTTCGAGCAAACGGCGGATGGTGTTGGTTTGCGATCCGGCCCAGATGCTCAACATCGTGCGGGGCAACATACCCAATAGCCCCGCCACCAGAAAATTACGCCGCGAGGTGCCGCTAACCGAAAACAGAACATTGGTTACGGCAAAGGGCAAGACCGGAGAAAGCCGCGCCAGGAAAATCACGGAAAATTCGCGCTGCCGGAGCCGCGCCATCACCTGCCGCGCCCGGTGATTCTGTTCCAGCCACGTCAGTAGCTTTCCGCCATCCAGTCGCCGGGCAACTTCGTAGCCGATCAGCGAAGCCAGCGAGTAGGCCAGCACGACCGGCCCCGTCGATGCCCAGCCCAGAAAGTAGCCACTCATCAACGCCACCAGTGTCGTGGGTGTGAGAGCAAAAGCCATCGTCAGCGCGCTCAGGGCATAGATTCCGTTCCACTGAACAGGTGTAAATTCCTCAATTTCCGCCTCATGCGTAACTACCCAGTAGCCGAGCGATGAGCTAAACACGAGCGGTAAGATCGTTAGCGACAACGCGTAAACGAGGGAAAAGGCGTTTCTTTGAGAAAATTTCACGGGACAAAACTCAAACTTCAAACCGCGCGGCGGACCGCCATCAAACTTCAAACTACGGATCAAATGCGTTTCGCCACTAAAGCCATTCATGCAGGCGTCGAACCCGACCCAACCACGGGCGCGATCATGACGCCCATTTACCAGACCTCGACGTACGTGCAGGAAGCCCCCGGCAAGCACAAAGGTTACGAATATTCGCGTACCCACAACCCGACTCGTACTGCATTGCAAAAAGCACTCGCGGCCTTGGAAAACGGCAAACACGGCATCTGTTACGCGTCCGGTTTAGCGGCGACTGATGCGGTACTCAAGCTGTTCAAACCCGGCGACGAAATTCTGGCGACCAACGATTTGTACGGCGGCACCTACCGGCTTTTCGTACGCATCTTCGAGACGTTCGGGCTTAAATTTCGCTTCATCGACCTCAGCGATCCGGCTCAGGTGGAAGCCGCCCTGACCGAAAATACGAAGATGCTCTGGCTTGAAACACCCACCAATCCGTTACTACGTTTGGTTGATATTCAGGCGCTTGCCGCGTTGGCAAAAACGCGAGGCATCTTAACCGTCGTGGACAATACCTTCGCTTCACCTTATTTGCAAAACCCGCTCGATCTGGGTGCCGATATCGTCCTGCACTCGGTGACGAAATACCTGGGCGGTCACTCGGACACGGTCATGGGTGCCTTGATTCTGAACGACGACGAACTGGCGCAGCGCCTGGCGTTCATCCAAAATGCCTGCGGCGCGGTACCGGGACCACAGGATTGTTTCCTGGTTTTACGCGGCTTAAAAACCCTTCACATCCGAATGCAGCGACACTGTGAAAACGCCCGGCGCGTTGCTGATTTTTTACAAAACCACCCCAAAGTAGGCAAGGTGTACTATCCAGGGTTGGAAAATCACCCCGGCCACGAATTGGCGAAGCGGCAAATGCGCGACTTCGGCGGCATGGTTTCGTTTGAGTTGAAGGGCGACGATTACGAAGAATCCATGCGGGTCATGTCCGGTTTCCACGTTTTTTCGCTGGCTGAATCGCTGGGTGGCGTGGAGTCGCTCTGCACGCACCCCGCCAGCATGACGCACGCGAGTATTCCCAAAAGTGAACGCGAAAAGTCGGGATTAAAAGACACGCTCATCCGGTTGAGTGTGGGCATTGAAGATGTCGAGGATTTGATCGACGATTTGACGCAAGCGATTAGGTAGGCCCGAACTGGGCGTCGCCGACTAAAGTCCGGGCCTACCCCGTCAATCGAACGAATCGAACTTCACTGGCAGCAGTCCCGCCACCGAGGGCGACACCAGTACCTGACCGGCGGTCGTCCCCAGCATCAACAACCGGATCGGTTGTGCCTGTCGGTTTTCGTATTCCAACAAGGCCTGTCGGCACGCGCCGCAGGGCGAAACCGCACAAAACTGATTGCTCTCACCGGGCCGGGCCACGACGGCAATGGCCAACATTTGCTTCCCCGGATGGTTGGCACCGACCCAGAAAACCAACGACTGTTCGGCGCAGGAACCTGAAGGAAACGCGGCATTTTCCTGATTGCTGGCGGTGACAATCGTATCGTCATCGAGCAGTACCGCCGCTCCGACATGAAAGCCTGAGTACGGGGCGTAGGATGAAAAAGTGGCCTGCCGGGCTTCCGTGAGCAGCTTTTGCTCGGGTTCGGGCAGGTCATTCTCGGTGTCGTACAGGTCGAGCGGCACTTCGAGCCGAATTTGCTGCATAAACGGTTTGGGCGTTGCTGTTTTTTAACGAAAGGTACAAAGAAACAACAACGCCACCGGCTCAGAATTTCAGACTCACGCCCGCCAGAATATTAAAACCGGCCTGCGGGTAGTAGAAATTTTCGGTCGTTAGTTTCCCTTCCGAAACGTAACTAAAGGTGTACCCGTTGGATTCGTAGCGCGTATTCAGCACGTTGTTTAACAATAAACTCAGCGTCAATTCTTTGCAGAAACGGGGCTTCATGCCATAGATCAGCCGGATGTCGTTCGTGAAGTAGGCGTTGAGTTGCCGCGTCGGGTCGGAGGTGTTGTCGAGAAACTGCCGCCCAACGTACTTGGACAACAGCGCGATTTCCAGATTTTTCACGCCCAAAAATAGCACCTGCGAGCCTACGATGGTGTTGGGTGAAAAGGCAATATCCGTTTTTTGGAAGGTTTCCCGCTGTTGTTCCCCGTTATCGTAGTTGTCGTAAAAGGTGTCAAACCGTTGAATCCTATTCTGGCTAAACGTCGCATTCGCATTGACTTTGAACACGTTGACCGGCTGCCAGCCCAACTCAAATTCCAGCCCGGCGCGGTAACTCTGCGGCACGTTGGTGCGGATGTACCCGCCAACGTCATTTACCTGACCGGTTAGGATGAGTTGATTGCGGTAATTCATGTAATACCCGTTGAGACTCGCCGCCACCTTGCCCCGCTGCCAGCGGTAGCCCGCCTCCCAATCCTGCAATCGCTCGGCCTTTGGGCGACTATTCGGCGATGACTGGGTGTAATCGTCGCGATTGGGTTCTTTGTGCGCAACGCTGAAGGAGCCGTACACCGATGAGCCTTCGCCGAGTTTGTACGTCGAGCCGAATTTTGGGTTAAAAAAATTAAGCGCGGCGGTTTGCTGCACGTTATTTCCGGCGTTGTCAAAACCCAGAAATTCATAATTCACCGTTCGGATTTGGAGGTCGGCGTAGCCATTAAAAGCATCGGTAAACTGATAATACAGTTTTCCGTACAGATTGAAGTCGGTTTTGGTGGCATCGTTGTCGTAGTACCGCTGCCGGATACTGCTCGTACTGGCGTACCTCGCCCAGATGATTTCGCCGAAGTGTTTGCCATGATACCGATTCCAGCCCCCGCCCACGTTGAATTTCAATCGCTTGTACGAATCATAATCCAGCGAGAAAACGGTTCCGTAAAAATCATTGTCGAGCCATCGGCGGCGGATTAAGTCCGTTTTCGTGATGGCGGTATCGCCCAGCACGACGGCGGGCAGGCCGTAGTTAATCAGTTCGTCACCTTCCCGGTACTATTCGTAGTACCCACGGCCTTTGGTGTAGTGCAGGTTAAAATTAGCCGTGAAGTTGCGCGAAAGTTGGTGCGAACTCAGCAGTTGATAATGGTCTTGCTGGTAGTTGTCGGTCTGGTTGTCGTAGGTGTAGAGGTTGTAGGTGCGGTTCGTTCGGAGCAGGGTTTGTGGCACGCCTTCCCAGGCCTGATAGGTTTTTTCCTGCCCGGAAAAGACGTTAAGCCGCACGAACGATTTTTTTCCGAAATACCCACCCGAAACGTAAAACGATTTCAGGTCTGAACTCGCCCGGTCGATGTACCCGTCCGAGGTTAAGCGGGAAAGCCGGGCATCGACGGTGAACTTGCCCCCAAGCAAGCCGGAACCTACCAGCAGATTGTTTTTCAGCGTGTTAAACGAGCCGTAACTGTGGTTGGTTTCGGCGTAAGCGTCTTTCCTGAATTCGTTGGTCTGAATGTTGACGGAAGCCCCGAAGGCTCCGGCCCCGTTGGTCGAGGTGCCCGCCCCGCGCTGAATCTGGATACTGCTCACCGAGGAAGCAAAGTCGGGCATATTGACCCAAAAACTACCCTGACTTTCGGCATCGTTGTAGGGTATTCCGTTGAGCGTCACGTTGATCCGGGTGGCGTCGGAGCCGCGAATCCGCAGACCCGTGTACCCCACGCCTCCGCCCGCATCCGAGGTGGTCACGAGCGACGGTTGAAAATTGAGAAGCACCGGCAAATCCTGCCCTAAGTTTTGTTTTCGGATGGTTTCGGCGGACACGTTGGTGTAGGCAATTCCCGTTTGCTGCGTGGCACGGGTCGCGTTGACGACCACTTCGTCGGCCTGAAAAACACTTCGCAGGAGCGTCACGCTGACGGTTTCATCGCTTTGCAAGTCAACGATTTGGCTAACCGTTTCAAAACCTACATAACTGATCTTCAAGGTGTAAGTGCCCTTCTCGATGTTTTTCAAAACAAAATTTCCCTTGCCGTTGGAGAGGGTACCCCGCACCGTACCTTCCAACTGAATGCTGGCACCGGGCAAGGTGCCTTCGTCCTGCGCGTCAGTGACCTTGCCGGAAATCGAGAATTGCGCTTCTACCTGAAACGCGATCAATAAAATGCTCCAACTGAGCCATAGCGTCGTCAACTTTTTCATGGAATGAAAAGTTTAACGACGGGCAAAGGGGCTAAATCCCGCCGGGTGTGTTAATTTGAAAATTTGAGAATTTGGTAAATTGAAAATTGAAGGCTCAAGCAATTTGAAAATGGTTCGCGACCCATTTTCAAATTCTCAAATTTCCGGATTTTCAAATTACTCGCATTCCCTGCGTCGGAATTACCCGCTTCAGGTTCAATGGGTATGATCTCAGCCCGTCAGGTGGGGCACCCCTTTTGCGATCAATGGGACAAAGGTACGTTTCAGTGACCAGTGACCAGTGATAAGTGATCAGAATTTTTTACAGAACTTCGTTGATTGCGACGACTGCTCGGGCGAAGCGTTCCTCGAAAGTGGCCGAGATGATGGCGTAGGGCCGGTTTTGACTTTCGAGAATTTCTTTGAGCCGGTTAAAATGTTCTTGCCGACGGTCGGCGAAAAGGCGGGTTCCATCGTTGACGTAGGGCACATCGGTATCCAGAAGTAGGTATAATTCGTATTGGCGGCTTCGGGCCAATTGGACAATCATATCGGGGCAGGAGCCGAGGTAGAGTTCGGCGTAGGTTTGGGTGACGATGACGTCCGTGTCGCAAATCAGCAAATTGTGGCGGGCCTGTTTGGCCGCTTCATCTTCAAAATAAAGTTGCCCGGCGGCGATGTGGCAGAGGTCGAGGGCATCGCAGTCGTTGCCGAATTTTTCGCAGTAAATCCGACCATATTCTTCGACGACCACCGTGTCGAAGTGAGTGGCCAGTTGCCGGGCCAGCGTGGTTTTGCCCGTGGATTCGGGGCCGATGAGGGTGATTTTTTTCATACCCGTTGTAGAAGAGACCGTTTCCAATCCCAATACCCCTTCGCGGCCAATCCCAGCAAAAGCGCGTACAAAAGTGCCGTACCCTGAAGGTTTTTAGTGAAATACAGAATGACGTAAAACGCGTCGGCCACAATCCATAAAATCCAGTTTTCCAGGTACTTGCGGGCCATTTGCCACTGCGCCACGAGGCTAATAGCTGTCAAACCCGAATCGAAATAAGGAAAACTGGCGTTGGTGTACCGCCCGTGCAGGTAGCCCGAAAGACCCGTGAAGGCCAGGAAAATAACCCCGCACCACAGCCAAAATGGAAGCGGCATTCGGGATACGGGCAGTACCGTTTTTTGCTTTCCGCCAAATAACCATTGGTACCAACCGTAAACACTCAGCGCAATAAAAACGCCCTGCAACTCCATGTCGGAATACAGCCGCGCCTGGTAGTAAATAACTCCGTAAATTCCACTGCTCACGATGGCCCAAAACCAGCCCCAGATATTCTGGCGGGTGTTGAGCCAAACGCACCAAAGCGTGGTAATAATTCCCGCTAATTCGAGCGGATTTTGCCGGATGTACTCGGTGATTTGTTGGCCCATTGGTAAACTCTTTGGCAAAAAACAGGGTTTTCAACGTAGTTTCGCGCTGTTTTTGCCGCAAAACCCTCGGCGTAAAGATGTGAAAAATCTTGGCGGTGTGGGCGTTTGTGGCTTGTTGCATTTTGCATTCAACCCGTTTCTACTCCGTTGCTTTCAAAAAACAGATATGCTTGTTCGGGAATTTTTGACGCTTTACCGCGAAGATCCTTTTGTACAAAATATTGGCGAACGGCTGCGCAGCCGCCAGCCAGGCGATAGCCATTTACAAATTAAAGGCTTGGTGGGTAGCTTGGACGCCGTGTTGGTGGCTGCCCTCTACCAAAGCCACCCGGCGACGCACTTGCTCGTGCTGAATGACCGGGAAGAAGCCGCTTATTTTTTCAACGACCTGCAAAATCTGGTCGGGGAGGAAGCCGTACTGCTTTTTCCGATGTCGTACAAAAAACCGTATCAGTACGAGGAAGTCGAAAATGCTAACGTGCTTATGCGCGCCGAGGTGCTGAATAAATTGAATACAGTCCCCCCCGCCGACGGGTCGGTGGGGGGGACTGGCCTTTTGCTCATCACCTACCCTGAAGCGCTCTCCGAAAAAGTCATTAACCGGCGTTCCCTCGTGGCCAACACGTTTTCGGTGACGGTGGGAGATAAGCTGGATACAAATTTCCTGGCGGAATTTCTCAGCAATCAGGATTTCGAGAAAACTGACTTTGTGTACGAAGCCGGTCAGTACAGCATCCGGGGTGGCATTGTCGACGTGTTTAGTTACGCCAACGAAAAGCCTTTCCGCATCGACCTGTTTGGTGACGAGGTCGAAAGCATCCGCACCTTCGACCCCGAGACGCAACTTTCGGAAGAATCGGTTTCAACGATCAACGTGATTCCTGACATACAAACCAAACTGATTCAGGAAACCCGTGAGTCCTTTCTCAATTTTTTGCCGGACGCGTCCCGCATCTGGTTTAAAGATGCCGAGTTGACGTTGGAAGTGTTGGAACGTAGTTTTGAAAAAGTCGAGCAGAGCTTTCAGCAGATCCTGGCTCACAGCGGTGGGGTAAAAATTATCAGCGAACCCCAACAGTTGTTTGAAACCCGCCGCACGTTTCTCAATCAGGTGAAGCGGTTTGGAACGGTGGAGTTTGGGCGGCGGTTTTATTTCAAGACAACTACCCCTAAATCCCCTAAAGGGGACTTTGAATCAGACGAGGAGAACCCCCTTGAGGGGGCAGGGGGTAATGCCCGCCGGTTGACCTACACCTCCAAAGTTCAACCTTCCTTCAATAAAGATTTCCGACGACTCGTTGACGACCTGCACGAAAATCAATCGTTGGGTTTCACTAACATTATCGCTTCCGATTCGCAGAAGCAGTTGGAGCGTCTGAATACGATTGCCGAGGAAATCGACGCTTTCGTCAAATTTCAACCGCTCGCCATTTCATTGCGCGAAGGCTTTGTCGATGAACAGACCAAACTGGTTTGCTACACCGACCACCAGATTTTTGATCGCTTCCACCGCTACCGCATCCGCGAAAAGTACTCTAAATCTAAGGCACTGACATTGAAGGAGTTGAAAGCCTTACAACCAGGCGATTACGTGACCCACTCCGATTACGGGATCGGGCGTTTTGCCGGTTTGGACAAAGTGAAAGTGGGCGACAGCGAGCAGGAAGCCATTCGGTTGATTTACCGCGACAACGACGTGCTGTTTGTCAGCATCCACTCGCTCCACAAAATCGCCAAGTACTCGGGCAAAGACGGCGGCGTACCCACGATGAGCAAATTAGGCTCGCAGGAGTGGGAAAACAAGAAGTCGCGGGTGAAGCGCGAAGTCCGGGATATTGCCAAAGAACTCATCCAGTTGTACGCCAAGCGGCGTTTGGCACCGGGGTTTGCGTTTAGCCGGGACAATTTTATGCAGGCCGAGTTGGAATCTTCTTTCCTGTACGAGGACACGCCCGACCAGGCGAAGTCGACCAACGACGTGAAAGACGACATGGAAAAGCCCCACCCGATGGACCGCCTCGTGTGTGGCGATGTCGGTTTCGGCAAAACTGAAGTAGCGATACGGGCGGCGTTCAAAGCAGTTTGTGACAATAAACAGGTGGCGGTACTCGTCCCAACGACCATCCTGGCGATGCAACACTACCGAACGTTCCGCGAACGCTTCGAGAAATTCCCGGTGAAAGTCGAGTACGTCAACCGGTTCAAGAGTACCCAACAAATTAAGGATACGCTCAAACGGGTTGAAACGGGCGAGACCCAAATCCTGATTGGTACGCACCGAATTGTTAATAAAGATGTGAAGTTCAAAGACTTAGGTCTGCTCGTCATTGACGAAGAGCAGAAGTTTGGGGTGAAAGTGAAAGACCGCTTGAAAGAAATGCGCGTCGATGTCGACGTACTCACGCTCACGGCCACGCCCATTCCCCGGACGCTGCACTTTTCGCTCATGGGTGCCCGCGACCTCTCAATTATCGCGACACCCCCGCCCAATCGCCAGCCCGTCACGACCGAAATCCACGTCATCAACGACGCGCTCATTCGCGACGCGATCAGTGCCGAATTGAAGCGGGGCGGGCAGGTATTTTTTGTCCACAACCGGATCAGTGATATCGACTCCATCGCCAATTTAATTCTGAAACTCGTGCCCGATGCTAAAGTTGGCGTGGCCCACGGACAGATGGAAGGGGAGAAGTTGGAGAAAGCGATGATGCGTTTTATCGAAGGCGAATTCGATATTCTGGTGTCGACCAACATCATCGAATCCGGTTTGGATATTCCTAACGCCAACACCATCCTCATCAATTACGCACATATGTTTGGCATGAGCGACCTCCACCAGATGCGCGGGCGGGTGGGCCGTTCCAACCGCAAGGCGTATTGTTATTTGCTGACGCCTGCCTTGTCGCTGCTGAGTACCGACGCCCGCAAGCGCTTGCAGGCTTTAGAGGAGTTTTCGGACTTGGGCGATGGCTTCAAAGTGGCCATGCGCGACCTCGATATTCGGGGCGCGGGTAACCTGCTAGGGGCCGAGCAGAGTGGGTTTATCAACGATCTGGGCTTTGAGATGTACCACAAAATACTCGATGAGGCGGTGCAGGAACTGAAAGAAAATGAGTTTAAAAACTTGTTCGTCAACGAGTTATCTCAATCCGTCGAACGCCTGAAACTCGATTGCCAGATTGAAACGGACTTACCAGTGCTAATTCCTGAAAACTACGTTTCCAACATTTCCGAGCGTTTGGGTTTGTACAACCAACTGGACAATCTGGCCTCGGAAAAGGAGCTTGACGAATTCCAACGGATGCTCACGGATCGCTTTGGCCCGATGCCGCCCGAGGTGCGCGATATGACCGCAATTGTGCGGGTACGCTGGAAAGCAGAGGAGGTGGGCTTCGAGAAACTCACCCTGAAAAACAATACCCTGAAAGGATTCTTCGTTTCTGCGGAGAACGGAGGCTATTTTCAATCGGAGAAATTTGGCAAGGTTCTTGACTACGTGAAGGCGAATCCCCGGAAATGCTCACTTCGCGATGTGAAAGGCAAGTTGATTTTAACCTTTGAAAATGTAGGATCCATCGAGTCGCTGACGGCGGTTATGAGCGAACTAACCCTGGCCCTGCGTCCCGTCGAAGTACCAGCGTGACGATTTTCCGAGTGAAGCACGTAGTTTTGTAATTCAGCAATTTTTACCGGATATTTTTCAGACAACTAACAATTTTAAAGCATTCCATGAAGCGTTCTTCAAATTCGCTCTTTTTGCTGCTGGCCACGGTGTTGCTGGTGAGTGCGTGTAGTAAGTTTGGCAACAAACGGCCGACCAGCTCGAACCCGGGCAAAGAAAGTACGGCAACGGGTATTGATTACAACACCAAGGAGGGGTACAAGGTTGCCAAATTCAAAGGTCAACCCACGGGTCCGAACCTGGTCTTTATCGAAGGCGGACGGTTTACGATGGGTGCTCTGGAAGAGGATGTGCTCAATGCCCGCGACAACTTTGAGCGGACGGTGACCGTGCAGTCTTTTTACATGGACGAAACCGAAATTGCCAACGTTCACTACCTCGAATACATCTACGCCATCCAAAGGGATTCAACCGAGGAGGTTTACCAGGCCGCTCTGCCCGACTCAACCGTGTGGTCGGATCCACTGGCTTTCAATGATTCCTACATCGATCAGTACCTCCGCTATCCTGGCTTCCGGTATTTCCCGGTGGTGGGTGTATCCTGGAAACAGGCCTTCGATTATAGCTCCTGGCGGACAATCGCCGTTAACAACGACCTGGCTCTAAAAGCAGCTAAGGGCAGTGGCAAAGGTAAAAAGCGGGGTAAAAAAGGCGATGCTGCTGCTGCCGAAGTTGCTGCTGCGGCAGCTTCGGGTAGCCGACCAGCCATTGAAACGGGGTATGTACTACCCAATTATCGCCTGCCTACCGAAGCCGAGTGGGAATACGCCGCTAAAGCCATGATTGGTACGCAGGATATTGATGAGAACCAGACCAATCAGCGGATTTATCCCTGGGACGGTTCCTC
>JAJAZB010000246.1 GCA_026785975.1 Cytophagaceae bacterium
ACGTTTTGTACTGACACTCACGGTGGGCTGGTAGCTATTCGGCTGCTGTTTTTGCTTTTCCTGCACGGCGTAGAAGGCATTATTGAACAAATTCAGCAGCACCCTGCCTATTTCCTGGGGTACCACCTCGACCAAGCCAAGATTGGGGTCGAAGTCCATTTTCAATTCAGCGTTGAAGGAACTGTCTTTAGCCCGTAGGCCGTGGTAAGCCAGTCGCAGGTATTCATCGGCTAAGGCATTGAGGTCAGTGGGTTGTTTCTCGCCCGTGCTGGTGCGGGAGTGTTCCAACATCCCGCGCACGATAGAAGAGGCCCGTTGGCCGTGCTGGGTGATTTTCTGTAGGTTTTGTGTGAGGTCGTCGGCGATGGCCAGCACTTCGGCGTGATTTCCGGCGGTGACTTCTTCCTTTAATTCCCCCACCAACTCAGTGCTGACTTCCGAAAAGTTGTTGACGAAGTTCAAGGGATTCTGAATTTCGTGGGCAATGCCGGCCGTTAGCTCGCCCAAACTGGCCATTTTCTCTTTTTGGATGAGTTGGGTTTGGGTGGTGCGAAGTTCAGAAAGTGTATCTTCTGCTCGCTTCTTCTCCGTTTGAATTTGTATCAGATCAAGTTTAGCTTGCAGCGCCTGGGCTTCCGCTTTTTGTAAGTCGAGGAAACGGGTGTAGGTTTGCTCAAAGACAGTAGCGAAGCGTTTGAATGTATCCCAGGCTTCGGGTACTGACCGATCAGTAATGAATATCAGGTTGCCATGCGTAAAATTGACGACGTGGTTTATTTGAAAGGTTGGTAGCGAAAAACCAGCTTTTAAATGCTCATCGCCTATTTCCCTAAAATCAGGAAGCGAAAACATATACCGGTAATGGGCTTCCAGCGCTTCCCCGCCTATGCTTTCCACGTAGAAACTTTCTCCTTTTTGCCGGGACTCGTAAAAGCGAATAAAGGTTGGACTTTCTGTGAGGGGTATCCGGAAAGGGGGCTGAACAGCCCCTTCACTGCTCATCCATCCGGTGCAAACCTTCTCCTCTTTCTCCCAGATATTATATCCGCAACTCCATGCCGGAATGCCCAATGCCTGTACCTGCTGAAATAATAAGACGGCGGCTTGCTGCAACTCATCACTCTTTTGCATCGCCATTGCTCGGCTTCTTACTCTTTCGAGTGCGGCTTCTATTTCAAGTTCCCGGTTTTTATAATTCAAATCAGCCGTCCGTTCGCTCACCTGGCGTTCCAGCGTTTCGTTTTGCGTGGCCAGAATCTGCTGTTTCTCAGCGGAAAGGGTTTCGTTTTCTTTGAGCTTTTGCTGAAGAATGCGGTTAGTTAGCCCGAAATCGTAGGCCAGAAACACGGCAAACGCTACCGAGATACTGAGCATGGAAATGTCGAACAGGAGTTCTGCTAAAAGCCCTCCATACGCTAAAACACCCGAAAATTGAAGTGAAAAAATAAACCAGCAGACGAGATAGCAGATGCAGCCTGCCAGCACAATCCAGGCTCCTTTGTGATGCTGGCGAACCGCTATAACTGACACACGGGTGATGTCGATACTAATGAAATTGTTAAAGAAAAAGCCGTAAATCATCCAGCCCCACCCATACGCCAAAGCCCCGACCAGTATGGCAACGATTCCACTAAGCACCATTGCCCAATAGAAGAGACCTTTTTTGTACTGAAAGGTAGCATACACCGCGTTGAGCATGAAAAGGTACCCAATCGTTTGTAAGATCATAACCGCGTTCTTGATTCCATAAAACGTTTCGACAAAAGCGGGTGAACTCACAAACGAGAAGATGTACCACGACACGGCAGAGAGCAGGGCGTAAACCGAGAAATACAGATGGGCTTTCCGAACCGGGAAGAAAACAAAAAGTGTAAAAAAAAGAAGAGACAGTATGGCGAAAACAGCGGCTTTAGTGAAGTTTCGGTTTTGCTCCCGGTTATAGCCGTTCGTGTATTCTGAAATAGCCTTATCCGTCGCGTGTAGTTTAACCGTGAACAGCGGATTAGTCGAGCCAAAATGCGTGGCATAGCGGATGTTTGGCTGGAAGGCGTAGCGGATCGCCAGCACCTGAACGCCCTTAGTGCTAACCGGGAACGAGACGGGGCTATTCAGCGGATTAAACGCCTTAATTTGGTCGGTGGTGGCACTTACCACACCAAACTGATGAATGCGTTTGCCGTTCAGATACAGTTCAGAAGCCCCTGCTTGCTGGATCATCAGTACCAGTGATTGATGTAGCGCACTATCGCTTGCCAGTCGGAGCCGAAGCCAAACGATCTTCCCCGTTTTCGGGATTTGGGGCAACTCGAAAATATCCTTCGTCGGGTCGATAGCCTCCCACTGACTATCATCAAACTCCGGTTTTGCCCAATCGGGATTATCACCCGCGTGCCATTTCCAGCCTTTATCGAGCAAAACGCCCTGCGGTGGCAGGCTATCAATCCGGAAAACGGATTGGGCCAGACTTCCGGAAACCGTCAGAAAAAAGAGCAGGAGTGGGAGGAGGAATCGGTTCATGGGAAAGGCTCAATCGGGCAGAGTGGTATTTCTCAGGCAACCTACTCCGCTTCCCGCTGTTTTCCAACCCGTTACCTCAAAAAGAGCGCAGTCGCCCTCTTTCGGTTAACTTGCACTCCCAAAACCATCTTGGCTTTCCATGAAAAAGTACGTCCTGTTCCTTACGATTCACTTCATTGTTTATACGTTTTACGGCATGGCCCAGCCAGCAGTTGGGCTGGCTCAGTCCGGAACCATCCAGTCTGGGCCAATGGTGGGATACTCGGATTACCGGGAGGCGCTGTTGTGGGTGCAAACCAAAAAGCCCGCAACCGTGAAGTTCACCTTTTGGGAGCAAGGCCAGCCTACCCAGCGTCGCAGCACCGCCGACGTGCGCACCGAAGCCGCCAATGCCTACACGGCCCGCGCCCTGGCCAGCGACCTGACCCCCGGCAAACGCTACGAGTACGAGGTGTACGTGGATGGTAAAAAAGTAGTCCGGACGTATCCGCTCCAGTTCCAAACCCAGAGCCTGTGGCAATGGCGCACCGACCCGCCCGCTCTGCGGTTTGTGGTCGGAAGTTGCACCTACGTCAACGAGTCCGAATACGACCGACCCGGAACGCCTTACGGGAGCAATTATCAAATTTTTAATACCATCGCCAGCCAGAAACCCGATTTTATGCTCTGGACGGGCGACAATACCTACACCCGCGAGGTCGATTGGAACAGCCGCTCTGGCCTGTTGCATCGGTACACCCACACCCGTTCGCTACCCGAAATGCAGGCCCTGCTGGGGAGTACCCATAATTACGCCACCTGGGACGACCACGATTACGGCCCCAACGACGCTGATCGCAGCTACTGGCTCAAGCGGGATGCCCTCCAAACCTTTAAAATGTTCTGGGGAAATCCCAATTATGTCTTCGAAAATGAAGGCGTCACGGGGACGTTTCAGTGGGCCGATTGCCAGTTTTTTCTGATGGATGACCGCTGGTGGCGCAGCCCCAACGACCTGAAACAGGCTAATCGCGAGTACCTCGGCCCCAAGCAACTCGACTGGCTGATCGATGCCCTGGCGGGGAGCCGGGCCAGTTTTAAGTTTGTGGTGATTGGCAATCAGGTGGTCAATCCGGAGGCGCTGTTCGAGAATTACGCCAACTACGCCGGGGAGCGGGCCGATTTGTTTCGACGCATCACTGAGTCCAACATTCCCGGCGTCCTGTTCCTGAGCGGTGATCGCCACCACAGCGTCCTTTGGAAACAAGACCGTCCCGGCACGTACCCCTTGTACGATCTGACCATTTCGCCGCTGACATCGGGTGCCGCCAAAATGCAGAAAACCGAAGAAGCACTCCTGCAATTCCCGGAAACCTACGTGTCCGAGCAGAATTTCGGGCTGATGGAAGTGACCGGGCCACTCAGCGACCGGGTATTGAAAATTACCTGCATCAATGCCAGTGGCACGACCAAATGGACGCGGGAAATCAACGCGTCGGCGTTGAGGCCGGGAAAGTAAAGCGGCTCCATTGAATTGGAAAAACCGCGACAAGCCACCAACTTTGCGGGTCTATTTTCTTTAACGATTATGAACGTCAACGCATTGAATCAGGCCCTGCGCGAAGTGGTCGATAAGCGCCGCATTCTCAGTGGAATGGGCTACGACCACGAGCAGTACGACGACGTGGAAGAGGAACTTCACGACCTGGAAGACGAATTCCTGAGCCAGTACGGCGATTTTCTGGAAGTTGTCCTGCAGAAGGTTCACGACGAACACTGCCCCGAATCCGACGTGCTGTTGCCCACGGCGTACCTGCCGCGTCAGTACCAGAAAGCGGTGAATGCGAAGACCGGTGAGGAGGAAATCGAGTTGGGCGATAATGACGGCGTCTGGGTCGATCTCGACGCGTTTCCCGGTGCTGACGCCAAACTGGTTTTGCTGCCCGACCCGGCCCGCATCGAATTACTCACGCTCGCCGGAAGTCAGACGGTTTGGAAAGCCTCCTAACCCCCGAAGGGGGAATTTTTGTTCAGCGTTGTTCAATTCCCCCTTCGGGGGTTAGGGGGCCACTACCCAATCAACGCCCTTGCGCAGCCAGGCCAGCGTTTGTTCTTCGCGGCTCCCAGGTTCAGGTTGGTAATTGTACACCCATCGCGCCAGGGGAGGCAGGCTCATCAGGATGGATTCGGTGCGGCCATTGGTTTCCAAACCAAACTTTGTACCCCGGTCGTGGACCAGATTAAACTCCACGTACCGACCGCGCCGCAGCAGTTGCCATTGCTGCTCATTTTCCCCGAAACTATCCTGTTTGTGTCTGAAAATCAGCGCCGTGTAAATCGGCGCGAACGATTCACCAATGCCTTTTACGAATCCGAATAATCGTTCAGTCGGCAACTTTTCCGTGGGTTTCAGGTAATCGAAAAAGATACCACCCACGCCCCGGGTTTCGTTGCGGTGGGGGCTGAAGAAATAATCGTCGGCCCAGGTTTTGAAGTGGGGATAATAGTCGGGGGAGAAGCGATCACAGACGGTTTTTAACTGTTGGTGAAACCACCGGGCATCTTCTTCAACCACGTAATGCGGGGTTAGGTCGATGCCGCCGCCAAACCAAAAGTCCCCGTTGCTTAATTCAAAGTACCGCACGTTCATGTGAATAATGGGCACGTGCGGATTGCGCGGGTGCATGACGATGGACACGCCCGTGGCGTAAAATTGGACGCCTTCATCCAGGTTCATGGCCCGACGGGTGGTTTCGTGCAAATCGCCCCAAACGGTGGAAAACCCCACGCCCCCTTTTTCCAACACGGCCCCTTCCTGCATCACCCGGCTGCGGCCACCGCCACCGCCGATTCGCTCCCAGGAATCTTCTTCAAACTTGCCCGTCCCGTCGGCTTCTTCGAGCGCCCGGCAAATGCGATCCTGCAAATCGCGGAAGTAGGCGGAAATGGTTTCTTTGGTCAATTCGTTTGTCTGGCTGAGCATAAACGCAACTTTATTGATGTTACGCAAGTGAGCAAAGTGCCGGGGGTATGCCGGGCGGGCGCCCCCAACCCAAAGCACGCCGGGAACTGCACGGCAAAAAATTTAGAAACGGCGGTTTTTGGGGGCCCGGGGGAATATGTTAGGGAGCGGAGGCGACA
>JAJAZB010000247.1 GCA_026785975.1 Cytophagaceae bacterium
GGCCATGACCAGGCCCCGGTCGGAGGCCTCAAGCCGCCCGAGCCGTGAACCCTACGGCTTGTCGGCATACTTCCTGAGCAGCCTTTTCAGGGCACTGACCAACATCACATTATTTGGACCCAGCTGAATGATTTCGTCGGCAAGTGTTTGGGCCTGAGCCGATTTACTGGCGTGAAGCGACAACACCAATTGCGCCCGAACGTCGTAGCTCGGGTCGGCTTTGAGTGCCCGCAGCGCAGCAATTATCGGCTCGTCGTTCTGCTTGAGATACCCCTCGCTAAGCCAGACGCCCGCCCGCCGGAGTTGCGGGTCTTCATCGTGCAGGGCCGCCAAAATGAGGTCCTTGTCGAGGGCCTCCAACCCGTCCAGCGTCCACAACGCGTGAAGTCGGCCCAGCGCGGAGGGTTTTTTGGCGAGCGATCCTTGCTGCCCCGAGACAAGTTGTTTCAGGACCGGAACCACCGATTTATCGCCCAGCACGACGAGTTGCTTCTGGGCATTATCGCGCCACCAGCCGTTGGGATGATCCAGGTAGGTAACCAGTTTACTGCTGGCCTCATCGAGCATCTGCGGTTTTGGCCCCGGCTTCATGCCATCGTGAACCAATCGGTAAATGCGGCCGTGCTGTACGTTTTTGTCCAGCCCCAGACGCTGAATTTGCGGCCGCAGGTAACTGTCTTTCGGTGTCCACTGTGATTCCTGGATAATGCCCCGGTTCATGTCGACGATGTACAAGCAACCGTCCGGCCCCGTGTACGTATTGACGGGGCGAAAATTCATGTCCGTCGAAGCGATAAACTCCTGCCGCTGATAGGCATTTTCCAGCGTCAGTTTTCCGAATTTATTAATGACTTTGGCCCGGCGAATAATCCGGGCGACGGGTTCACCGATTAAATAATCGCCCACCAGATCGGCCGGGAGCCGGTCGCCCCGGAAGATCGACTGGCCGTTGCTGGCCGTAAAGTGGTTGAGTGTACTGTCGGGCAGGCGTAAGCGCTTGAGGCCGCCCTGGATGTCGGGCGTGGCGATAATGGGCCATACCGCGCTAAATTCTTCGTCGTACTGATCGGGAAATTCGAGCGAACCGTACACGGGATTAATCTGAAAGCCCGAGGCCGGAATTTCACCGCCCGCCCGCGAAAAGAACAGCCGACCGTAGTTATCGTGCGTCAGCCCCCACTGCCCGTTGGAGCCACTGGGCAGCGAATCGACTTTCAACGTTCCTTTGGAATACTTGAACCGCACCGGATCGACCGTCACGTAAATGTAGTTGTCGAGGTTCCAGTCCAGGCCGCTGCGCTGGTGTTCGAGGTTGCCGGGGGATTTTTTGCCCGGCTGGTAAACCGGCTTTTTAGCGTCAGCGACGCCATCACCGTTGGTATCCCGGTAACTCCAAATGTCGTAGGTGTCGGTTTCATTAACCAACAACTCATGATCGACGCACAACATCATCCGGGGTAAAATCAGCTTGTCGATGAAAACGGAACTTTTGTCCATTTTCCCGTCCTGGTTGGTGTCTTCAAGGAGCATAATCCGGCTCACCGGATCGTGCTCGCCCGTGCCATCCACGTCCTGCATGTAGGTGCTCATTTCGGCCACGTACATCCGGGCATTCCCGTCCCAGGCGATGGCAACGGGTTCTTTGATCATCGGATCGCTGGCCACCAGTTCCATGTGGTACCCCTTCGGCACCCGAAACGAGCGTAAACTTTGCTCGGGCGTCAACGCAGCCGGTGAGGGATTGGGCGTAAAGGCGGGCACCGAATCCGCTGGTTGGGAAGAGGTAGTTTGGGCCGCTTCGTCGCCAACGACCGACGGCGTTTTTTGCGCAACTTTACAGGTGACCGCCAACGCCGAGAAGGCAATCAGACCCAACTTCCAAAGGTTTCGATTCATGCGTGTTGATGTATAAAAATCGGTAAAGAACAGTTCAGCAATAGTTTACTCAGGGTTTCCTCGCGGGCAGGTCTTTCACGCAGCGAAAGCCCACGTGCATCAGCGCCGTTTCGGGCGAGGTAAACGACCGGCCCGATACCCGGTAGCCGTGGCACCAGCCCGGCTCGCACAAAAACGAGCCTCCCCGCTGCACTTTCTCGGTTGGGTCGACGGGCGGCTGACCGGCCACTACGTCGGCGTAGGTTTGCCGCCAGTCCTGGCACCATTGCCAAACGTTGCCGGTCATGTCGGTTAAACCCAAGGGCGTTTTGCCAAAATTCCCGACTGGCGAAGTTAGGTGAAAGCCATCGGCCACGGCGTCTTTTTCGGGAAAAACACCGTTCCAGACGTTGGCCAAATAGGTACCGCTGGCGTTCTGGATTTCATCACCAAACGGGTAACGGGTGCGGCTATTAACGGCGTTGCGGGCCGCGTGTTCCCACTCAAACTCGTAAGGCAACCGCTTTCCGGCCCACTTCGCGTAGGCCTGCGCATCGTTCCAGGAAACCTGGGTAACAGGGTGATTATCGGATGATTTGCCCTGGTCTTCGCCCTGCGGGTACTCCCAATTCGCTCCTTTTTTGAGCGCCCATTGCTTGGTTTTTTCGTCTAAAATGGCTCCATCGCCAAACTTTTCGGCTTCGGTCTGGTGTTTCGTTTCTCCTATAAATTGCCGAAATTCAGCCACCGTCACGGGATGTTCATCCATGAAAAACGGCTTAATTTCAGCCCAGAACACCGGTTTTTCCCATTCTGGTCCGTCTGCCGCACCGATTTGCGTAAAGCCACCCGGCACGTAAACCATGCCCCGCGTGGATACGCCTCGCGTGGACTCGCCCCCCAACGGAGGTTGCGGCGTGGATGCGGGTGCCGAAGGAGGTTCCGGTTGGGTAGAATAAATGGTAATGCCGGGTGCAAACGTATGCTCATCCGGCCCGGTCCGGCAAGCGTACAGGCTGCAAAGCCCAACGACCAGCCCAAGACGGACCTGCTTCGAGGTATTCATACTACGAAATTATTCCCTTTCGGGTGAAAGAATATATATTTCTAAAAATCTGAAGATCAGCACCTTGCTCCGTAGCGTAGGGAATAAGTCACATTTTACTCTATGACTTTCGCTTAGCCTCACCC
>JAJAZB010000248.1 GCA_026785975.1 Cytophagaceae bacterium
CTTTTTGGGTAAATAAAGCCACCTGAAATTGGTCGAGGTACATCAGCAGCACGTGATCGGCGTGGTGGCGGTGTGCATACGCAACCATCAGTCGCCACTGCAGGGTCATGCGTTTTACAAACGACGATTCGGCGGCCAACTTCCTGGTTTCTTCGCTTGAAATGGGTAGAAGTTTAGCCCCTGGCGTCTGGGCAGCCAATTGCGCAATGTCGGGGTGCTTTTCGGGAAAATCCGCACTGACGACCGCCAGCAACTGGCCGCGCTCAGCCCGCCAGTAGCGAATCAGGTGCTGGATGTAGCCGGGGTGGTGGCCGGTGGGGTTGAGATCGAAGAGGAGGAGGGTCACTGTACTTTGCTCTGTTTCAGGCGTATTTTTCCAGGCCATCGGCAAGTTTCCGGTCATTACCCAGCCTGGGCACTTTATTTTGTCCGCCCAGTTTTCCCTCAGTTTTCTTGTACTCGATAAACGCGCCGGGGCGCAACGGCGTTAGGTGAAGTTTTTGTAAAATATTGCCCGTGATGAGGTCGTCGTAGTACACGTTTAGTTCCGTCAGGCGACGGTCGAGGTCGGCGGCAAAAGCAGCCGGGTTCTGCGGTGGGTGGGCAAATTCCACCAACCATTCGTGGTAAGGCAGGCCGCCGTCGGGCGGGGTCACTTGCGGCGCCACGGTAAATTCGACCACCTGCGTTTCAGGGTGGTGCTCGACAGCGTACTGCATGGCTTTCTCGACTTCCTCGCCAATGACGTGCTCGCCAAAGGCCGAAATAAAGTGCTTGATGCGCCCCGAAACCACAACCCGGCAGGGGTTCAGGCTGACAAACTTCACCGTGTCGCCCAGCGAATAACCCCAAAGTCCGGCGTTGGTGTTGAGAATGACGGCGTAATTTTTGCCAATCTCCACTTCGCCAATGGGCAGACGGCAGGGGTTTTGGGTGAAAAACTCCTCGACGGGTACAAATTCGTAGAACATTCCCTGGTTGAGCAACAACAACAACCCCTCAGCGGTCTGACTGTCCTGATAGGCCAGGAAACCTTCTGAGGCGGGGTAAGTCTCGATGGAATCTACTTTTTTTCCAATTGAGTCAAACAGTTTAGCGCGATAGGGTTCAAAGTTGACCCCGCCGTACACAAACAGCGAAAAATGTGGAAACACGTCCTTGATTTTCTTGCCCGTGCGGGCCTGAATGCGGTCAAAGTACATCTGCACCCAGGGTGGGATGCCCGAAATCAACGACATCGGCTGGGACAGGGTTTCATCGATAATGCGGTCGAGTTTGGTTTCCCAATCGTCGATGGTGTTGGTTTCCAAACTGGGCAATTGGTTCGAACGCAGGTAAGCGGGTACGTGGTGGTTGACGATACCCGAAAGCCTACCGACGTGAATGCCGTTTTTGGTGGTCAGTTCCGGGCTACCGGAGAGAAAAATTAGTTTTTTATCCAGAAATTCAGCCCGGCCCGTTTCGTGAACGTAACTCAAAAGTGCGTCGCGCGCCCCGGAAATGTGATAGGGAACCGACTCTTTGGAAAGCGGAATGTACTTGACGCCCGATGTTGTCCCCGATGTTTTGGCAAGATACGCCGGTTTGCCCGGCCACAATACGTCGGGTTCACCCCCGACAACGCGCTCGATGTAGGGCTTTAAGTCCTCGTAATCGCGGATGGGTACGGCCTGCTGAAACTCGGTGGCGGTGTGTACTTCGCCCAAATGATGGTCGCGGCCAAAGGCCGTGCGCCGGGCTGATGCAAGTAATTTTTGCAACCAAACTTCTTGAATACCAGCGGGATTGGCCTCCCAGCGATGACGCTGTTTCACGACGAAAGCGGCCAGGGGTTTGGCCAGAACAGAACGGATGCCCATGCCACAAAGGTAGTTTAGAGTTTAGAGTTTCGCGGTCGGGGGCGGGGAGTTTGTCGGGCTTGTTTTTTTAGTGCGGATTAGGCAATCCGCGATACAACGGCACCACACCCTTTGCGGTTTCCCTCCTGTCGGCTAATTTTGTCCCAACTTTCCAGTAATCACGTACCCATACCTTTCGATTTACGACGCGACGCCATGAGAGAAATTCAATTCCGGGAGGCACTTCGTGAGGCCATGAATGAAGAAATGCGGCTCGATCCCCGCGTGTACCTGATGGGCGAAGAAGTAGCCGACTACAACGGGGCCTACAAAGTGAGCCAGGGAATGCTCGACGAATTTGGCCCCGAGCGCGTTGTCGATACGCCCATCGCCGAGTTGGGCTTTGCCGGGATCGGCATTGGTTCGGCCATGAACGGCCTGCGCCCCATCATCGAATTTATGACGTTCAACTTTTCGCTCGTCGCCATTGATCAGGTCATCAACTCGGCGGCCAAAATGATGAGTATGTCGGGCGGGCAGTTTTCGGTGCCCATCGTATTTCGCGGGCCAACGGGCAACGCCGGGCAACTGTCCAGTCAGCACTCCAGCAATTTTGAGAGTTGGTACGCCAACACGCCTGGCCTGAAAGTCGTCGTGCCCGCCAATCCCTACGAGGCGAAGGGTCTGCTCAAAAGCGCCATCCGCGATAACGATCCGGTGATTTTCATGGAATCAGAACTGATGTACGGCGATAAAGGCGAGGTGCCCGAGGAAGAGTACCTGATTCCGATTGGTAAAGCGAACGTCGTGAAGCAGGGTAAAGACGTGACGATTGTAACGTTCGGTAAAATGCTCTCGCGGGTGGTTCTGCCCGCTGTCGAGGAATTGACCAAGCAGGGCATCGACGCCGAAATTATTGACTTGCGCTCGGTACGCCCCATCGACTACGCGGCCGTGGTGGAATCGGTGAAGAAAACGAACCGTTGCGTGGTGGTCGAGGAGGCCAATCCCCTGGCGGCGATTTCGTCTGAAATTGCGTATCACCTCCAGCGTTTCGCCTTCGATTACCTCGATGCGCCCGTGATCCGGGTCAATAACCGGGACCTGCCCTTGCCTTACGCCCCGACGCTCATCGAAGAGATTTTGCCCAACCAGAAACGGACGATTGAGGCCGTGAATGCGGTGCTGTACCGGAAATGAGATAGATGAAGCGGTTTAGTGTGCCATACGCAACTTGGTGTGCCATACGCAACTTGGTGTGCCACGTACAACGTGGGCACACTTTTGGGACCTGACAGAAAACTGTCAGGTCTTTTTAGGATTATCGCTCAATGCGCGTGGACCCTCACCCCCGGCCCCTCTCCGATGGAGAGGGGTGATTTAGGAACCTGTATTACACCCCTCTCCATCGGAGAGGGGCCGGGGGTGAGGGTCCACGCGCATTGAGCGATAATCCTAAAAAGACCTGACAGTTTTCTGTCAGGTCCCAA
>JAJAZB010000249.1 GCA_026785975.1 Cytophagaceae bacterium
ACCCGATTGGCAATAAACGCGGGCGTGTCTTTGGCCAGCACGGTGGTTTTCCCCAGGAACCGATCGCCGTAGTGCATCAGAAAATCAACAATTTTCGGATCGGTTTCGGGCGTGGGAATAACTTCCAATAGCTTGAGGTAGCGCGGCGGATTGAAAAAGTGGGTGCCCAGAAAATGTTTCCGAAAATCGTCGCTGCGGCCTTCCGTCATCAGGTGAATCGGAATACCCGAGGTGTTGGAGGTAATCAGGGTGCCCGGCTTGCGGTGCTGCTCCACGCGCTCAAACAGCGATTTTTTGATGTCGAGTCGCTCCACCACAACCTCGATGGTCCAATCGTACTCCTTGATTTTGGGTAAATCGTCGTCAAAGTTACCCAGCGCAATGCGGTCGGCGAAGGCCGGACTGTAAAGTGCCGCCGGGCTGGCTTTCAAGGTGTTCTGAAAGGCCTCGTTGACGATGCGATTGCGCACGACTTTACTTTCGAGCGTCAGTCCTTTGGCCGTTTCAGGGGGGCTGAGTTCGCGGGGCACAATGTCGAGCAGCAGGACCTGACAGCCGATGTTGGCGAAATGGCAGGCGATGCGCGAACCCATGATGCCCGAGCCGAGCACGGCGACTTTACGGATAGTGCGATTCATGAAAAAAGGTTTGATTATTGGTTTTTAGTTGGGGGTCAGTCAATAATTTTTAAAATTGACAACTATCGTCGGTGTTAAATTCAGATCATTCTCGTCACTCAATTACCCACTCCCGACTGTCGAAATCCTGCTTTTCCTCGTGGTATCGT
The DNA here is from genome assembly GCA_026785975.1 of Cytophagaceae bacterium. Taxonomy (GTDB): domain Bacteria; phylum Bacteroidota; class Bacteroidia; order Cytophagales; family Spirosomataceae; genus JAJAZB01. The sequence continues at coordinate 788 of JAJAZB010000249.1, forward strand.
AGGTAAGGTTCTTCCCCACCAAACCAATTCAATACATCTGCTTTACATAATTTACTCGGTCGGCTCTCAATGATTCGGTGGTACGAACTCCATTCGTACGTGCGAAAATCTTGAATGATTCCGTGCTTCTGGGGATTGGCGTGAATGTAATAGATCACTTGGGTCAGGTAGGCATCCGTATCAATTCGGCTTCGCTTAAAAGGGGTTTGGAAAAGCGTTCCGTAACGACCCTGCTGTTTGTTGAAGGCCATGGCGTAGGATTGAAAGAATTTCTGGAACTGATGGCTGATTACGTCTGAATGGGGACTATTGGGACCAAGATTTGACAACTTTTGAAAAGTTGTCAAATCTATTCCAGTCGCCAGCTTCGATTCAAACGTGGTCAGAATCGCCGCCCACTCCCGCACCCGTATGAGCAAATGAAAGTGATTTTTCAACAAACAAAACGCGTAGGTTTCAACAAAATCAGACAAATACGAATCGTACCGACGTAGGAAGAAATCATAGTTTCCCCGATCGACGAATAAATCCCCGCCGTTCACACTTCGGTTGTAAATATGAAAATAATAGCCTGGTTCGAGCAGGGTGTAATAATCGGATAGTTTAGCCATTGCGATATAAATAGTGTTGAATAGAGTTAACAACTTTCGAAAAGTTGTCAACTCGTTCCCTCAGGGTAGCAGTTCGGGCGGCTCATTCCGTTCGAGTTTCCGCCGGTCCCGCCGTCGCCGGAACACATCGCGCAATCGCCGCACGGTCGATTGCTCGCCCAGCAAATGCTCCAGGTCGGAAAGCTCGATTTTGAGGGCTTCGACGGATAAAGAAATTTCGTACACCGAAACGGCCAATGCCGCCGCTTGCAGAAACAACGCACTGCCAAACATCCAACCCGCGATGGTCTGCCATTCCATGTAAATTGCGATCATGCACAAGATGCTGACGAACAGACTCATCACGCCCAGAAACTGCATATTCCGAATCAATCGCACCCGAAATTGTAGGGTCCGAATTTGCTCAACAAGGATGATTTTGTTGATGGTCGCCTCCTGGTACAGGCTGTGCAAATCGCGAATAACTTTGGCCGTTGCCGTAAAGCGGTTGGTGAATCCCAGCATAAATAGGGCCGCTGTCGAAAACAGAATTGCCGGGGTGGAAAGGGTCAGTTCCATGCGGGTCAGGGAAGGAAAACTTCGTCGGGTTGGGGTTGGTCGGAGCCGGAAAAACTGGTGGACGTGGCCTGCTCGACTACCCGGCTGATGGCGCGCATGACCTCAAAAAACACCGCAAGTTGCTCGGCACTAATTTGCTGCTGCACGACCGTATTAAATTCGATAACACCCTGCCGGGCGCGCTCACGCTTGCGTTTGCCTTCCTCGGTCAGGTGAACGTTGACGACGCGCTTGTCGGTCTCGTTGGTTTCCCGCCGAATCCAGCCTTTTTCTTCCAGCGACTTCAGCATTCGGGTCAGGCTGCGAGGTTCGAGGCCCAAGGCCGGGGCGATCTTCGTGGCCGGGGTACCATTTTTATCGATGTTGAGCAGCACGTACCCAATCGCCATGGTCATGTCGTACTGTCCGGCGTAGGCATTGTACATCCGGCTGAGGGCGTGCCAACCGGATTTGATATGGTAATCGACGGTTTCTTCAGCTTTCATTCCATTCAACCGGTTGATGGCAACGCCGACATCCTTGAGTCGGTGGTTTTGATGTTTATCCCGACGTTGGCGTTTCCGTAAAAATACGTAAATCGGATAGGTATTCGGCAAGCATACTATTTTTTTCGGCCTCCCGTGGCAATCATGGACGTTAAAGCCCCATTTATGAAGTGAATTCGACCGCTTACTAAGTTTGAAGGCAAAAAAGAATCCGTGTATTGCTTTATTTTCCAAAATGGGCCTAACTTTCAGCCTTAGAATCAATTGTTCATTTCTTTCAAACTTAGTTTAATCCTTAAAAAACCATCGTCTACCATGAAAAAACTACTCACCTTCCTCGCGCTCACGGTTTTAGTCGCTCTCGCCAGTACGGGCAAAACATCCGCTCAAGCGTACGAAAACGGTCGTAATTACCTTAATGTCGGTATTGGCTTAGGCACCTACGGCGGCGGCGGCCTTGGCTTTGGAGGTTCATTCGAACACGGCTTTACCGACGCCATCAGCGCAGGGGCCATTGTCGGATATTCATCCGGCAACTATGGCTACATCGGTAGCGACTACCGCTTTACGTTCCTGAATTTTGGTGTGCGGGGTTCTTACCACTTTGCTGAATTGCTCAACATTGGCAATAACAAACTGGACCCTTATGCTGGGCTTGGTTTGGGTTACCGCGTTTACGGTGACAACTTTAGTGGCACTGGGTATAATCGTGCTTACGGTAGCGGGATCTTCTTCATGGGCCACGTCGGTGCCCGTTATTTCTTCAGTGACAACGTAGGCGGTTATGCCGAATTGGGTGCTGGCTTTGCTACCTTGCAATTAGGAATTACGCTCAAGTTTTAAATTTGAATTTTCCTACAAAAAAAGCGGCCCCGCGTACTCGGGGCCGCGTTTTTGTTTTTTTACCGGGCAAACGTTTGGTGTTTTTTTAGGTGAAAGGGTAAGGTTTAAAAGAAGCGGTTTTAA
>JAJAZB010000250.1 GCA_026785975.1 Cytophagaceae bacterium
CCCCCCCAAACACGCGCCCCCACGACGGGCTTCACTGCAATCGCCGCCCTTTCCAAACGTACCCTTTCCCCTGGGCAACTAGTCCAAAAAACGTCGAATAAAACGGGTAAAGCACCTGCATCAGCGGCAGGAAACGCAGGGTTTTTTGCTGCTTCAGAAAACGCAGAACTTGCGCCAGAAACACGGCTTCCAGGGCGAACTTGAAGAGGAGTTGTACCAGAAAAACGGTTCCTGAAATCCAACCCATTGCCCAGGAAAACAAGCCCAGGAGCGGAGCGGCATTGAGTACAAAAACCGTCACCGCCAAAACTCCCACGCGGGCATCGCGGTAGTGCCGCCATTTGCTGGCCCAGCGGCGGCGCTGTTGGTAAAACGAACGAAAACTCCGGTGCGCTTCAGTCCGCACGATAGCCGACTTGTTTTTCAGAAACTGCACACTTCCCGGAAAACGAGTGGCCACTTTGTGCATCAAAAACTCATCATCGCCCGAGGCCAGGTGCTCATTTCCGGCGAAACCACCAACGGCTTCAAAAACCGTTTTTTCGTAGCATAAATTGGCTCCGTTACACATACTGGGCCGGTTGAGCGCCATCGTTACCGCGCCGCTACCAATCAGACTGGCGAATTCAATCGTTTGCAAGGTGGCAAAAATTCCATCTTCCCCGCGATTGGTGAAAGTAACCGGGGCGCTAATGAGTTTGGCGCCCGTTTCTTCGTAAAACGACGCCAGCGTACATAGCCACTCGGACCCAACGCGACAATCCCCGTCGGTGGTGACGATCAGCGTTCCGGTCGCGCGTTGAATGGCCTGGTGGATGGCTCGTTTTTTGGGCGAACTGCTTGGTTCGTCGGACAAGGACAGAACCTGTAACTTGAAATTTGCCGAAAAAGCCCGCGCCAACGCCACGGTGTCATCACTCGAAGCGTCATCGGCGATGATAACCTCGAAGTGCGGGTAGGTCTGCGCGTTGAGGTCGGCCAGTAAATGGGGGAGATTTTTCGCCTCGTTCCGCACCGGAACGATGACCGTCAACGACGTGGACGGCTGGGTAATTTTTGGTTGAAAAACGGGCATTCGCCACCAGGTGACGACCAGCACCAGGCAAGCCACCAGATAAATACCAGCTAAAAGCAGCAGGAATACGCTCACTCCGAGGTGATGGGTTGAGCAACGGGAGCCGGGCCAAAACGCATCCGCAACAGCCAGACCGTGCCCACGCCCACCGGGAGCAGAATGTTGACGAACCAAAGCGTTAATGTTGCCGAAACAACGGCCTCGGGCGCAACGTTGTAAAAACCAAAAAAATAGAGCGCGGTGAATTCGCGTACGCCCAAGTCGCTCAAGAAATGGAAGGCCGGAATAGCGGTTTTGGCGAAAAAAACCAGCGACACCACGCAAAGCCGGTCGGCCATCGGGAGCGGAATCCCGAAGATGTCCAGGACGAGTAAAAACTGAACCGTGAAAACCGCATACCGCAGGGTGGCCCAACCCAGAATCCGGGCCATTTCGCGGGGCGAATACTGGGCCATGACCCGGAAAAACCGTCCGTAGGGCCGTAGCCAACTGAAGCGATTAAACAAGGCAGGCACCGCCTCCCGACGGCCCGCGATCCAAACCCCGCCGACCAGCGCCGCCAGCAGAAGCGCCAGCAGCACCCAATGTCCAGCGGTAGAATCGGGGAGGACGTTACCTAAAAAATACCCGTAAGCCAGCGTACCGCCGAGCAGACTGACGTAAAACTGAACCCCGTTGCCCAGCACAATTGCCCCGAGATTTTCGAGTCGCCGGTCGCCTTTGAGGTTCCAGATGCGCCCGGCGTAATCGCCCAAACTGGCGGGCGTGGCAAAATTGAGGGAAAGCCCTGCCAGCACCCCCCGAAACGCCTCCCGGAAGTGGATGGGTTGGATTTTGGCCGCTAGTGCCTGCCACTTGAGCGCTTCGAGCGACCAGTTGAGCAGGGTTAAAGCCAGAACCAGCAGCAACAGACAAATTCCCCCTGTCGTCAGCGAAGCCTGAGCGTATTGCCAGATGTCGAGTAGCCCGGTACGATGTTGCTGAAGGGCCTGAACCACAAACCAAACCACCGCTGCTAAAATGATTAGGCGCAGTGCCGTAAATAGTTTTTCGCGGTAGCGGTCGTTAAAAAGCGGGTTATTCGGCGTATTTTGCATGAACGAACGGCGATCTGAATCACGATAAACCCACGGCGATCCAGTCTATTTTATTTACGACTTTGGAAAAAATCATACTCGGCGTCGACCCCGGAACGCGCTACATGGGCTACGGAATTATCCGGGTGGAAAACGGCACGATGCAAATGTTGCGGTACGGGGTCATAAATCTGACCAAAGTTAGTACCCACGAATTGAAACTGAAGAAAATCTTCGAGCGAATCACCCAACTGCTGATTGAGTTCCTACCGGATGAGATGGCGTTGGAAGCTCCGTTTTACGGCAAAAACGTGCAGTCGATGCTCAAATTAGGCCGGGCGCAGGGGGTCGCGATGGCGGCGGCACTGGCCCGTGAAATCCCAATTGTGGAATATTCGCCCAAGACCGTGAAGCAATCGGTAACGGGCAACGGCAACGCGGCCAAAGAACAAGTGGCGTATATGCTCGAGACGTTGCTGAAAGTAAAACTGGAGCCTGAATTTTTCGACGCAACCGATGCGCTTGGTGTGGCCGTCTGTCACCACTTTCACGAAAACAACCTGCATTCCTCCAAAACAGGCACCAAGAAAGGCTGGGGGGCCTTCGTCTCGGAGAACCCCAGTCGAGTGAAATAGAATTGAAAGTTGAAAATTGGATGAATGCTCAACTTTCAATTTTCAACTCCCGATCGTACGACCGACAGCAACTCGGCCAGCATCATCGCCGTTGCGCCCCAGACGTAGTAATCATGAATGACAAATCCTGGTGCTTCCACGTTAACACCGCGCACGTCGAGGGTGCGGCTGGTGCGGATCTGGTCGTCGATCAACTCGGGAAGACTCACGTCAAAAACGGCTTCGACTTCGTGTGGATCGGGGTAAAAATCGGGCTTTCGGGCCATGCACCCGATGACGGGCAACACCATGAAATTGCTGGGCGGAATAAACAATTCCGTCAATTGCCCAAGTACCGTCACATCGTTGACCCGAATGCCAATTTCCTCCTGAGCCTCCCGTAGCGCCGTTCGCACCAGCGATTCGTCGGTGCGTTCCACGCGGCCCCCCGGAAAAGCAACCTGCCCGCCGTGTACGCCTTCGTAGGCGGGGCGAAGAATGAGCGGAAGATGAACGGTACCGAGGTACGGGTAAAACAGGATAAGCACCGCACTCCGCCGGGTGCGTTCGTTGGGCTGTTGCATCAATTTCAGCCGCGAAGCTGAGGCCATCGACCGGTGCGCTTCAAGCCCCGGAAGGGGGTGTTGGAGCCGTTGGGCCAGCGCACTGGTAAATTGAGTAAACGGAATTTCCAAATTCATGTTAACAAGTTTGACGGTTTGAGGCACCGCGCGGTTCAGACAAAAATCCTCAAACCATTTGTACCCGCGCATAGCGGATCACCAATTGTTCGGCGCACCGCTCGCCATCCATGGCCGCTGAAACGATTCCCCCGGCGTAACCCGCGCCTTCTCCGCAGGGAAACAACCGCTGCACCGACACGTGTTCGAGCGTATCACGGTCGCGGGGAATGCGAACGGGCGAGGAAGTCCGGCTTTCAACGCCAATCAACTGCCCCTGGTTCGAACTGTAGCCCTTCATGCGTAGACCAAACTCCTTCAAACCCATTTTTAAAGGTTCTGTTAGCGTGTCGGGCAACACGTCGGCCATATCGACGGAGGTCAGCCCTGGCTGATAGGAGGTATCGAGCAGGTCGGCGGAAACGTTTCCCTGAATAAAATCAGCGACTCGTTGCGCCGGTGCCGCTTGCGACGGATGCGTACCGGATACCCGTGCCAACGCGCAAGCCCGACTTTCGAGTTGTTGCTGAAAAACCAATCCCGCCAACGGGCCGTGGTGTCGGTACGGGGCTAAATCCACCTCGTTGACCGCGACGACTAAGCCCGAATTGGCGAACCGGGAGTCGCGCCGGGAAGGGGACATCCCATTGACGACCAATTCGCCGGGAGTCGTCGCCGCCGGAACGATAAAGCCCCCCGGACACATACAAAACGAAAATACGCCCCGCTCCACGCCCCGGTACTTCGTTTGAGCAACCAGGCTGTACGACGCAGCGGGCAATAACCCACGCGCGGGGCGGTGGTACTGCAACCCGTCGATCAGCGACTGCGGATGCTCGATCCGTACCCCCATGGCAAAGGGTTTGGACTCGATGAGTACCCCTTTTTTCAAACATAATTCAAAAATGTCACGGGCGGAGTGGCCCGTGGCCAGAATCACGCCCAAACCGGCGTACTCACGTCCATCGGCGGTAACGACGCCCCGCAGGGTTGTATTTTCAAGTAAAAAATCAATGACTTTGGTATCGAAATGAACCTCGCCCCCCGCACACCGGATGCTCTCGCGCAGATCGGTGACCACCTGGGGCAATTTGTTGGTGCCGATGTGCGGATGGGCATCCACGAGGATTTCCTCGGTCGCGCCGTGGGCCACGAGTATTTCGAGAATCCGGCGCACGTCGCCCCGTTTTTTGGAGCGGGTGTACAGTTTGCCGTCCGAATACGTGCCCGCGCCGCCTTCGCCAAAGCAATAATTGGATTCGGGGTTGACGATGTGTTCCTTGTTGATGGCGGCTAAATCGCGCCGCCGGGTACGCACGTCGCTCCCCCGTTCGAGTACAATTGGTTTTACACCCAACTCGATCAGCCGCAAGGCCGCAAACAACCCGGCCGGTCCGGCACCGATGACGAGGGCAGTGGGAGCGTGGGAAACGTCGGGGTAGTTTTTGGAAAAATTGCCGAGGGCCGGGGGCGATTCACCCAGAAAAAGTTGAACGTCGACATTCACTCGAACCTGTCGGCCACGGGCGTCGATGGATTGGCGGGTTTTGCGGAGGTAGGCTTCGGGCGTATCCGGCAAATTCAGGGTTTGCAAAACGTGCTGCCGGAAGCAATCCGGTTCGAGAGCAATTTCAGGCTCCATCACCAGGGAAAGGCTTTTTTGCATGGATTTCGGTAAGGAAGTTAACCTCAAACGAGTAGGACGAAGGTAAGTATTTTTGCCCAAAAATGAAAAAGGCCAATGTCCTCCGGGAGTGGAGGACATTGGCCTTTTTCTGGTAAAAAATCAGACGTTTTTTCAGTGAACGATTTTCACGGTTTTAGCTTCTTTCTCGCCGCTCACGCGCAGTAAATATAAACCCTGGGGCTGGCGGGAAATGTCCCAACTCAAGGTTTCCTCGGCCTGAGCCTGCTCGATGCCTTGTTGGCGAATCGTCTGGCCCGACCCATTGAAGAGTTCGACCTTCAGGGTCTGCCCCGCTCCCCCCCGGATACCCAGGCGAAGTAATCCTTCGGTCGGGTTGGGGCTTATGCTCACTTGCAGTCCCCCGTCTTCGGCACTGGTTTCTGCAGCCAGACGGGTTGATACGCTTCCACAATCACGCACCCGGAAGGCCGCGCTGTTGTTGGAGACGGGCGACCCACCCATGAACATAACCCGGATGCGGTAGCCACTACCGGCGGGCACCGAGGCGGGAATCAGTACGCTACTGCCGGAACTGTAGTTGCCCAGGGTGATTGCCCCGCTGGTAAAGCTGCCACTGGCGTTGGAGAGTTGCAGGCTGTATTGCAAGCCCGGCGGGCAGGCGGTACTAAAGTTGACAACGACGGAATTGCCCCGGCAAACAGGTACACCGCTCACGGTAGGCGTACCCGTAAAACTCGGGTTGAGGCACCCGCAGGTAGCCAGGTTGGGCTGGAAGCCCGGCGTACCGGGGGCCGTGTCGGTGCCGCTAAACAGGAAGGGGGTGAAGTCCACCGGCCCGCTGGTGTAGGCGGCCACCGCGCTGGCGTTCGACGAGCCGTACCAGTTGCACTCGGCGCTGAGTTGGCCTGCGTTGGCATTGTGGATGCCTTTGGCGCTGTTACCGGCAAAGTCGTTGCCGTTTACGAGCACGTCTTTGCCCGTGAGCGAACCCGACGAAAGCACGTAGAGGCCGTTGAGTGAATTGGTCGAGATGTTGTTCAACACCCGAATTTGCCCGGTTAGGGCGTCGGGGTAGAGGCGGATACCGCCCTGGTTGGCGTCGCCGGAGGTGTTGGCCCCGCTGATGTCGTTGCCCATGAGGGTTAGCCCATTGGCCCCCTGCGTTCCAACCTGGATGCCGTGCTTGGGTACGTTGCGGATGGTGTTGTTGGTGATGGAAACATTACCCACGTTTTCCACCTGAATACCGGCATAAGCGGTGTTTTCGGTGTAATTCCCCGAGATCGTCAGCCCGCTGATGTCATTGATGTTCATCCCCGAGCGGTTCGTGCCACCGATGTTGACGATTCGGTTGTTGAGGATGTTCCAGTTGGTAAACCGATTGGCCGCGCTGTTGTCCAGCTTGTCGATCCAGAAGGCCATGCCGGTGTTGGTATCGAAAAGTAGATTTTTGAGCGTGACGTTGTTGCCGCCCCCGTCGGAAAACAATTGGTTGGTGATGACGGCGTTGCTGTTGGCACTGCCCGTAAACTTGAAGCCGTCGAGGGTGAAACCACTCTGGCGAATGTCAAACGCCACTGCACTCCCCGGCGAAACGATCGCTTCGCCCACCCGCGCCCCCGTGTTGGGGTTGATGCCCGCGTTGGGGCCGTTGATGGTCAGGCCGGAGCGGTCGCGGGTGCCGCCTGGATCGGCGGCCACATTATTGCTGATCAGTACCCCTTCGTTGTACGTCCCCGCCGAGGCGTTGAGCGTATTGTTGGCGTTAGCCCAATACACGGCGTAGCCGAGGCTACCGTACACGTTGCCGGTCTGGGCGGTGTTGTCCACGCGCTTGTCGAAGTTTAGTGTACCCCCCGATGGGGCCGGGCCGCCGTCATAGGAAATGTGTACCCGGTTGTTGCTGAAGGTATTCGTGCCCGAATAGTTGACCGCAGTCGGGTAGGGGAAACCAGGGTCGTCGTAGGCCAGAATGGCATTTTCGTTGTTGGTAAACGTGTTGCCGTTCTGTACGTTTACTTGGGCATCGTACACCAGCACTCCCGCCGATTCGTACTCGTTGGCCGGGTGCAGGGCGGTGTTGTAGAGGTGATCCTGAATGGTGTTGTTGCTGAGGCTTGCCTGCGCGCCGAAGCCGACCTGAATGCCGTTTTGACCAATCACGCCCACCGACGCCGCGCCCTTGCCCGTCACGGTGTTGTCGGTAATGGTAGCCACCGTGCCCGGCTCCCCAACTGTAATTCCGTTTTTCTGGAAATCATCGATCAGGTTGTTGTCGATGATGATGGTCTGCGTTTGCAGTACGTCCCATACGTGACTGGCTACGAAAGCCAGCCCGCTCTGCACCCCGTTGAAGGTACTCCAGCGGATTTCGGTGATGCGGGCATTCTTGAACGTTCCGCTCGCCTCGTCGTAAACAACGCCCGCGAAATCCGGTAGATCCCGGCCCCCGTTGCCCGAAACGGTCAGTTTGCGGATAATTGTCGTGGTACTGGCTCCCGACACGAACACGATGGGTTGCGCCGAATTGCCATTGGATGTCGTCACGTTAGGCACCGTGGCCGGGGCCTTGATGAAGGTCAACGTGCGACCGGCTCCCTGCAATTCGAGAGACTTCGTGATGAGCACCTGCTCGATGTAAGTGCCCGCGTCGATCCTGACTTCATCCCCGGCACTGGCCACGCTGATGGCCTTCATGATGGTCGCGTAAGGCTTGTTCATCGACCCGGTGCCGGTGGCATCGTTGCCCACAGCGTTGGTAAAAACGTCGCCGACGGTGCTGTTGTCATTGACACGAATGATGGCCGCCCGCAGCAGTGAGGTTCCCGCCAGGAGCAGGAACAGGAGGAGGCTAAAACGGAGGTAGAGTTTGGTTTGCATGTAGTAATTGGGAGAGGAGGTTGAGAAAACAAAAAAAATCCTGGCCCGTGCCGGGCTAAAGCACCAGACGACACGGGAGCGCAATGCAAATGAGTAGGCAAATCAAGGAACCGAGGATTGAGAAGCGAAAGGTGGCCCCGGTCGGGAACGGAGCGATTCAACAAAAAACAGGCGAGCAACACGTCCAGGCCGCTGGGGAAAAGCGGGTAGAGAAGGAATCATAAACGATTTTAAAAAGAGAGGAGTGATTCCGAACGAAGAAAGTGGCGGCTGAAGCGCGGTCGGGTTCGCGTAAAGAATAGACACCTGTCGATTGAACAAACAAGGCAGTGCCACTAATTTTTTTCCGGTTAGGAAATTTGCCGATTTTGGTCGGTGAAAACTCATCTCCTGTCGGCAGTGCGCGAGCATCATCGAAAGTTTTTACTTTTGGGGCCTTAAAACCTGCTCAATGCCCACGGCTTCCCCTGATTTCTACGCCCTCGATGAGTTGCTGACCGACGAACAAAAACTCGTCCGCCAGACCGTCCGTGATTTTGTTGAAAAAGAAATTTCGCCCATCATCGACGACTACGCCCAGCGGGCCGAGTTTCCCCAACACCTCGTCAAGAAGTTTGGAGAGGCCGGGATTTTTGGCCCGACGATCCCGGTGGAGTACGGCGGCGGGGGTCTCGACGCCATCAGTTACGGGCTGATGTGCCAGGAAATCGAACGCGGCGATTCGGGCCTGCGCTCGGTGGTATCGGTGCAGAGTTCGCTGGTGATGTGGCCCATTTTTGCCTACGGCACTGAAGAACAAAAGCAACGGTTTTTGCCAAAATTAGCCTCCGGCGAATGGCTCGGCTGTTTCGGCCTGACCGAACCGGATTTCGGCTCCAATCCCGGTGGGATGAAAACGACTTTCACCGACGACGGCGATCACGTCGTCCTCAACGGCGCAAAACTCTGGATCACCAACTCCCCCCTGGCGGACGTAGCGGTGGTTTGGGCGAAAAACGAGGCCGGGAAAATCAGAGGTTTGCTCGTGGAGCGCGGCATGGCCGGGTTTTCAACGCCCGAAATCCACCGGAAATGGTCGTTGCGGGCGAGTGCCACGGGCGAACTGGTTTTTGAAAATGTGCGGGTGCCGAAAGAAAACATCCTGCCCGGAGCGGAAGGGCTGCGTGGGCCGTTGGGTTGCCTCGATCAGGCGCGGTACGGCATCAGTTGGGGGGCGGTGGGTGCGGCCATCGACTGCTACGAAACCGCCCGCCGCTACGCCGCCGAACGCATTCAATTCGACAAACCGATTGCTTCGTTTCAGCTTACCCAGAAAAAACTGGCCGAAATGCTCACGGTGATTACCCAGGCCCAACTGCTGTGCTGGCGCTTGGGAACGCTGAAAATGGCCGCAAAAGCCACGACCGCGCAAATTTCAATGGCTAAACGGGCCAACGTCGAGATGGCGTTGACTGTGGCCAGGGAGTCGCGGCAAATTCTGGGTGGAATGGGAATTACGGGC
>JAJAZB010000251.1 GCA_026785975.1 Cytophagaceae bacterium
AAATCGGGGGGCAAACCCAATGGGTTGCCCCTACACTTTTAATTTTTCACTAAATCAGGCGTGCGCTGCTACCCATACTTCCCCGTCTTCAAAAACCTCTTTTTTCCAGATTGGCACGACTTCTTTCAGCGTATCGATCAACCAACGGCAGGCTTCGAACGCCTCCGCCCGGTGCGGCGTCGAAACGGCGATGACCACGGCGGCTTCCCCGATGTCGAGTACGCCCACCCGGTGTACGATCGCGACCTGCTCGACGGGCCAACGCCGCCGAACTTCGTCCACCAATTCCTGCATTTTCTTCAGCGCCATCGGTTCGTAGGCTTCGTACTCAAGTCGCACGACACGCTTCTGCTGAGTCTGGTTGCGTACTGTGCCAATGAAAATATCCACGGCTCCGGCGCTACCCGTCTGGACGTGCGCCATAACCGCCGGTACGTCGATGGGCTGATGAGTCAGTAAAATCATAGTTGCGGGGTAACCACGAACTTTAGTTCGTAGTTAAGCGGCTGAATGCCTGAAAATCACGTCTTCGGTTACTTTTCTACGAACTAAAGTTCGTAGCTACCCTGCATTCAACCGCCGCTGACCGGCGGGATCAGGGCGATTTCGTCGCCTTTTTTTAGAAGTTGGTTGCCCTCGGCGTATTCACTATTGACGGCGACGAGCAGCGAGTTCAACTCGGTTAAGCGGGGGTACTGCGCCCGCAACTGGTCGAGCAAACTATCAACGTCCGTCGATTTTTCGATGGAAAGCGTCAGCGACGATGCGCCAACGATGTCGCGGGTGATGCCAAACAGCGCGATGGTAAGCGGGTGAGCCATACTGTAAAAGTAGTCAGTGAACGCCTTTTCGCCGTATCTTTGGGCAAAATTATGTCCAGTCAGTCCCTTCTTTTCGACAACCACGGTCGGCCGCTCAGCTACTTACGCCTGGCGGTGACCGATCGGTGCAATCTGCGCTGCTTTTACTGTATGCCCGAGGAAGGAGTTCGGTACCTGCCCAAAAGCCAGGTGCTTAGTTTTGAAGAAATGGAACGGCTGGTGCGGGTATTGGTCGGGATGGGAATCAACAAAGTGCGCATCACGGGCGGCGAACCCTTTGTGCGGCAGGATCTGATGGCTTTTCTGCGAAAACTAAGGGCAATCGAGGGCTTGGACGAAATTGCCCTGACGACCAACGGCGTGTTGACCGCGCCGCATTTACCCGAACTCAACGACTTAGGCATTCGCTCGATCAACCTGAGCCTGGATACCCTCGACCGGCAACGATTTCTGAAAATCACCCGTCGGGATGAATTTGACCGCGTTCGCCAAACCCTCGACGCGTTGCTTGAGCAGAATTTCGACGTGAAAATCAATGCGGTTGTGATGGAAGGCCAGAACACCGACGACCTGCATCCGCTGACTGAACTAACCCGGCAGTATCCCCTGTCGGTGCGGTTTATCGAGGAAATGCCTTTCAACGGCGAAGGCAGCCATTACCCGAAACTGATCTGGAATTACCGCCGGATTCTGGACGAACTGCAACAATTCTACCCCGACTTGCAAAAACTGCCCGATCCGGCCTTTTCTACGGCGGCCATTTATCAGGTGCCGGGTTACGCGGGTACGGTGGGCATTATCGCTGCTTTTAGCCGGACGTTTTGCGGCACCTGCAACCGAATTCGTCTGACTGCCCAGGGTGAATTGAAAACCTGCCTCTACCAGCACGGAGGGTTACAAATCCGGGATCAAATGCGCAATGGTCTTTCCGACGAGCAATTGGCCGGGTTATTTTTAAGTGCGTTTAAAAATCGCCCGTTCGACGGTTTTGAAGCGGAACGCCTGCGCCCGGACGCCGTACACGAGTCGATGACGACAATTGGGGGATAACTTTTTCCAGAAAATATGAAATACCTGTTTGTCACCCTTCTTCTAATTTCACCGGGCGTTTTTGCCCAGTCCAAAACGCTTGAAGTCAAGGGTTTGGTTGAAAAAACCATGACCCTGACCAGCGAACAACTTGGGCAAATGCCGGTGCAGGAGGGGCGTGATTTTAAGGTGGTGAGTACTTCCGGCGAAGTGCGCCGAACACTGGATACCTACCGGGGTGTGCGGTTAAGCGACGTATTGAAGCAGGCCGTTATTCAAATGCCCAGCCAGAAAGACAAGGGAAAATACTACGTGGTGGCCAAAGCTACCGACGGGTACACGGCGATTTTCAGCCACAACGACCTGTTCAATAACCCCACGGGTGAGGGTGTGCTGGTTTTGTTTGAAGAAAATGGGCGACCCATCGTTGAAAGTGGCTCCTTCGTTCTCATCAGCACCAGCGACAAAATTACGGGCGCTCGTCACGTAAAGTGGCTCCAGAGCATCGAGGTGCGCAAAGTGGATTAAGACCAGCTACGTCAGCATGAGTTTAAGCGTGGCGATGAACAGCCCCGTGGCCAGCGCGTAACGGAGCGTAGGTACATTGAAACGACGAGCGCCCACGTAGCCACCCAGTAGCCCGCCCACCAGGGCAACGGCCAACCAGGTCAGCGTTTGACTATCGGGCGTGTAGCCTTTCAGCAACAACTTTGACAAGCCGGAAAGGGAATTGACAAAAATAAACAACGCCGAAATCGCCGCCGTTTCCTTGAGCCGCGCCCAGTGCATGAGCAGCAACACCGGACTCAGCAAAATACCCCCGCCAATTCCCAGCATCCCCGACAACAGGCCGATTCCCGCCCCGGTCAATAGTGCCGCCAACAGCGGGATCGTTCTCGGTTCGTCTTCCTGGTCGCGGGGACGCCAGAGCATTCGGGCGATAGCCAGCAACAGGCACAAACCCAATAACTGTTTATAAAGTCCCGCACTCAGCGGAATACCCGCCCCGATAAAAGCCATCGGTACGCTGGCGACGGCAAACGGCCAGAACTTAGCCCAGCGAAAATGACCGCCCCGGTAAAAATTTAAGAAAGAGATCATCGAAACCACCAGGTTGAGCATCAGTGCCGAGGATTTCATCAATTCAGGCTGCGTACCAAACAAGGCCAGCACGGCCAGATAACCACTGGCCCCACCGTGACCCACGGAGGCGTACAGAAACGCCACCGCCCCCAGGGCAAACAGCAGCAGATATGTTGAATCGACTGTCATAGGGGTTTTTGGCAACCGAGGCACAATTTTTACTGGTTTATCGCGATACTTGTTGTTCTTAAATCCCGGCACAAACATAACCTTCTCATGGACTTTGGCAAAGTCGAAGACCCGTCGAAAGTAGATTTTACGCTGCCGCCCGACCACCCGAATACGGCCCAAGTACTATCGCAATCGACCGGGCGAACGTTTCGGGCCTTCGTGGGTTTGCCCATTTGGGCCAACAAAGAATGGGCCGGTAAAATATACCCATCCACCGCCCGTGACAAGGAGTTTTTGCACCACTACACCCGGCAGTTCAACACGATTGAACTCAACACCACGCACTACCGGATTCCCGACGAAGCCACGATCCGCCACTGGAAAGCCGAAGCGACGCCGGGTTTTCGCTACTGCCCCAAGTTTCCCCAGAGCATCAGTCACGAAAGGCAATTGCTGCAGACGGAGGAGTTGACCCGTGAATTTTGCGATCAGATTCTGGCCCTCGGCGAACACCTGGGGATGAGTTTTCTGCAATTGAGTCCGGCCTTCAGCCCCCGACAAGTGGGCGCGTTGGAAGCGTATTTGGAGAAATTACCCGAGAAATTGCCACTAGCTGTTGAGTTTCGTCACCCCGATTGGTTCCGACCCGAAACCTGGGAGAAAACCCTTCAGTTGCTCGCCAGGTACAACAAAGCGACGGTCATCGCGGATGTGTCGGGTCGGCGCGACGTGTTGCACCAGAGCCTCAGCATCCCAATGGCTTTTGTTCGATTTATCGCCAATGAAGGCCATTCCAGCGACCATCCCCGCGCGGATGCCTGGATCCAGCGGTTGAAAACCTGGATGGATGCCGGCTTAGAAACGCTGTATCTTTTTATCCACAGTGGTGGGCAGAACGACGTGGCTCCCGAACTGGCTGCGTACTGGATTCGGGAGTTAAACCAACGGGCCGGATTGAGTTTACCGGAGCCGAAGTTTTTACCAAAAGTGACGCAAACCTCGCTTTTCTGAAAACCTTGCCTACTTTTGTTCCGTGAAACCAACGCAAAAACTCCATTTTCCTCATTTCGCTCCTGCCGTTCGGAAGGGCTGATGGGTAATTGCCGACGTTCAAAAACATTGATTTTGAACAAATCCCAAAGCCTGATTCCGAGCGAGTCAGGCTTTTTTTGTCTGAAATTGTCTGAACCCTTTTAGTCTGAACCAGGGTTTGGGGGGGGGGGGTG
>JAJAZB010000252.1 GCA_026785975.1 Cytophagaceae bacterium
ACCCTCGCCATTCAAGCCACCCGCCTGCCCGACCCGCACGCGGGTTCGGTGGTTGCCCCGCTGTACCTCAGCACCACGTTTGAGCGCCACCCCGATGGCAGCCTCGTGAGCGAGTACGGCTACACCCGCGCCGATAATCCCAACCGCCGCGCCCTCGAAACTGCCCTCGCCGCGCTGGAGGGCGGGCAAGTGGGGCTGGCCTTTGCTTCGGGGCAAGCCGCAACCACGGCGTTGTTGCAAACCCTCCGTCCCGGCGATCACGTGCTGGCCGGTCTCGACGGATACTGGGCCACGCTGGTGCTGATGCGCGAAGTATTCAGCGCCTGGGGCCTACAACTAAGCGCCGCCGACCTGACTAATCCCGCCGCCCGCGCGGCCATTCGCCCCAACACCCGCCTGATTTGGGTGGAAACGCCCTCCAACCCCCAACTCCACGTGGCCGACATCCGGGCGCTGGCGCAACTGGCCCATGAAGCCGGGGCGATTTGCGCCGTGGACAATACCGCCGCCACGCCCGTGCTGCAAAACCCGCTCGCCCTCGGTGCCGACGTGGTGATGCACTCGACCTCGAAGTACGTCAGTGGCCACTCCGATATGCTGGGCGGGGCGCTGATTGTGAACCAGAACGGTGAGTTGGCCCAACGCCTCCGGCAAATCCAGTCGCTCACGGGTGGCGTACCCTCGCCCTTCGACTGCTGGCTGGCGGCGCGGGGCCTGCGCACGCTGGGCCTGCGGGTGCGGGCGCAATCGGGCACGGCGCTGGCACTGGCGCAGTTTCTCGAAACCCAACCGACGGTGGAACGAGTGTTTTATCCCGGTCTGGAAAGCAATGCCGGGCACGACCTAGCCCGTCGGCAAATGACAGGTGGCTTCGGTGGGCTGTTGTCGTTTACGGTCAAAGGTGGCCTGGAAGCCGCGCGGGCCGTGGCCGGGCGGCTGAAACTCTTCACCCGGGCCACGAGCCTGGGTGGGGTGGAAAGCCTGGTGGAACACCGCAAACTGGTGGAAAGCCCCGAAAGTCCGACGCCCGATAATTTGCTGCGGGTGTCGGTGGGTCTGGAAAATCTGGACGATTTGCGGAATGATTTGGCGCAGGCACTCGATTTTTAGTGGGTTGCGGTGTTTTTGCAAACGTTTTCCGAGTAAGTTTACCCTCAGCAAATGTTGAAAATTGAGAATTCCTGAACGACCAACTTTCAATTTTCAATTCCTAAAAAACCTCAACAACCATGAATCCTCTGAACCGACGCGATTTTATCCAGAAAACTTCGGCGGCCGTAGCCGGAACTTTCGCCTCCTCCCTCCCCACTTTTGCTCAGACCCAAACGAAACGCCGACGCTCGCCCAACGACCAGATTCAGGTTGGGCTGATTGGGGTCAACAGCATGGGTTTTACCGATTTAAACTCCCACCTCAAACTGCCCGACGTCACCTGCGTGGGCCTCTGCGACGTGGACCAGAACGTACTCGAAAAACGGACCGGTGAAATTCAGAAACAAACCGGCAAGCGCCCGGCGACCTACACCGATTTCCGCAAAATGCTGGAAAACAAGGACATCGACGTGGTCATCATCGGTACGCCCGACCACTGGCACGCCCTGCCCGCGATTTACGCGATGGAAGCGGGCAAGGACATTTACTGCGAAAAACCGCTCGCCAACCGCATCGAGGAGTGTCGCCTGATCGAGGCCGCCGCTAAGCGTTACAACCGCGTGGTGCAGGTGGGCCAGTGGCAACGCAGCCACCAACACTGGCAGGATGTGACGAATTTTGTGAAGTCGGGGAAACTGGGCAAAGTGCGTTTGGTGAAAGTCTGGGGGTATTTTAACTGGTATAAAGAAGTACCCAACCTGCCCGACGGCCCCGTTCCGGCGGGCGTGGACTACGATATGTGGCTCGGCCCCGCCCCCAAGCGACCCTTCAATCCCAACCGGTTTCATGGTACGTTCCGCCACTTCTGGGACTACGCGGGCGGATTGATGACCGACTGGGGCGTTCACTTGGTCGACATGGCCCTGGAGGGCATGAACGCCCAGACTCCGCGCTCGGTCACGGCATCGGGCGGGCGGTTTGGCTACCCGGACAGCGGCATGGAAACCCCCGACACGATGCAGGCGCTCTACGAATTCGATACGTTTTCGCTGGTCTGGGCGCACGGCGTGGGCATTGGCAACGGCGACTACGGACGCGAACACGGTGTGGCCTTTGTGGGCAACAACGGTACGCTCGTCGTGGACCGGGGTGGCTGGGAAGTGATTCCTGAAAAACAGGGGAAAGACGACAAAATGGAAGCCATCGCCCGCCAACCGCAGATCGGTAATGGCCTCGACAACCACACCCGCAACTTCATCGAGTGCGTGCGCTCCCGGCAACGCACCAATTGCCCCGTCGACGTGGCCGCCAACACGGCGCTGGTTTGTCATTTGGGGAACATTGCCTACCGGGCGGGGCGTAAAATTTACTGGGATACCACCAAAGGCACGTTCGGCAACGACCGTGAGGCTAATAGCTACCTCGCGGCGCAGTACCACAACGGCTGGAAATTGCCGAAGGTGTAATCAACTGCCCGGAAATACTGGAATGCGTAACAAGGTCATCGCGTAGGCCCCTAGGCCCACCACCGGGGGGACGGGGTGGGGTTTTGCCCCGTCCGGTGTGGCTGGGAGCGCCAC
>JAJAZB010000253.1 GCA_026785975.1 Cytophagaceae bacterium
GCTCAATTGTTTCGCCAAATCACGTTTCTCCTCACTGGTCGTCGCTGGTTTGCTCAGGTAGCGGTTGAGCCAACCCTGCGCCGCATTCAGCGCCGCCGCATCGTTGGTGTGATCAGTAATAAACTTGGCCAGGTAAATTGCTTCGCGCGGACCGGCGGGGCCGCTTAGATACCGGTTCGCCCGCTCAACGGCTTGCGCCGCCTGGTTGACTTTCATCAATGCAGTCAGTTCGGGCACCAGTGTTCGATTCTCAACGGTACGTTTATCGAGACCGATTTTTGTTAGATACGTACCCAATGTTCGCACATTGGCGGGGGTGAATTTCGCGGCGCGTCCGCTGAAGAGCGTGCTCATGATGATGCCTTCGGCGACGTCCCGCACGATTTTGGGGTCATTTTTTTTCTGAAAATCCCCGATGTGGTTTACGAAATACTGAAACAGCGGATTATCCGTATCCATCACCAGTTTTTGCAGAACCAGAAAATTGGTAGTACTGGCGTACGCGCTGGCGGGCTGGGTTTTGACGTAATCATTGACCGCCGCCATGTTGGAAATCGTATCCCGGACAATTCGCGAAAAATAGCCGTACTCGATCAGGAAACCCGGATTGCGCTCGCCTCGTTGGTAACGACTTTTATAACTGGCCGCCCGCGAAGTAGGATTCAACGCATTGCCCGCCGCCGCAATCACATCGTTGGTCGTGTTGTTGACGTTGAGCGCGTGCAGCAAACTGACGTCTTTGTCGAAATACATCAGCAGGGGCAGCGAAGGGACAAAAATGCGCTGTTTGGTCAGAAACCCCTGCGCTTCCTGCGAGTTGACGTCCAACCGATAACTAACAAATTTTTCATTGTAGAACTTCCCTACCCCCACATTCTCAAACGTCGGTACGAAACTGGCGCAAACGTGGCAGCTTGGGGAAAAGATTTCAATGAAAACCGATTTATTGGCGGCTTTGGCCTGGTCAAAAACCGTCCGCAGATTACCCTGCACAAAGTTGGTTCCCTGGCCCATTGCCGATACCTGGAGCAGAAGAAAAGAAACGTAAAAAAGAGTTTTTCTCATCGTCAAAACGGGGGTAAGCACTGAGGCAAATTAATTAGCGAAGTGGTTTAGAATTTTGAAAAAGTACCTGAAGTTGTTCGACGGATTGTTGGACAACTTCAGGACGAGGGTCAGACGGAACGCCGGACCTGAAATTCCGGCCAACAAGAGTCGTTTTTTTAGGCCAGACCGTCTATACTGGACAATCCTAAACAACTTCAGCCATTTTTGTTAGGGTCCCTACAAATTCCGGCCCAAAAATTCGGTTACTTCCGCTGATCCGCCTTGTGTTCCTCCTCCACGTGCTTGGACAGTGAGCGGCAAAGATTCTCGATTTCGTCCGCCATTTTCTGGTCACCCGTGGCGGTAAGCAGCGTATCGGCAACGCCCCCAAGGACTTCGATGTAAAACCGCTTCATGTCGCCCACTTCCATTTCCTTCGTCCAAAGGTCAATTTTCAGCGTGCCCCGGTGGTAATGATCCCAGAGCGCAATGGCAATGGCGCGCGTGTCGCTCAAGCCCTCGTTGGGGTTGTCGGTAGCGTCCCAAAAGATTTTTTCGGGTACGTTCTGATCGTCTAGTTGGACGCTAAAGTTGATTTCAGATTTTTTCATAAAACAAAAAAATATCACCTCCCGCGTTTTCGCTGTGGCTTCTCCACAGGGTCAGGCGCTTGAGGTGACAAAAGTACGGGTAGATTCACAAAAACTAAGAAGTGGTTTGAGTTAGATTTTGATTACGAAAAAGAGTGATTTTTAGCCAGGATTACTGGTGGAAAACCGGAGTTTAGCAGCGCTAAATGAGGATTTTTCATCAGTAATCCTGGCTAAAAAGTACCTTTTGCAGTTCAAAAGTTTTACTCAACCCGCTTCTAAGGCTGCGACTTGGCCTGATTACTGCCAAATACCCGCTTGAGCAGATCGGTCACGCGAGCCTGCGGGTTTTCGCGAATCTTTGCTTCTTCCTGTTCAACCAACAAAAACAAACCGTCGATGGCCCGTTGGGTCACGTAAGCCTTCAAATCCGGGTTAATTTTCGTCCGCGTCAAGGGGAAATTATTGTACTGTGTGGCCAGGGCCGTGTACTGACGCGTGGCCCCAACTTTGGCCAGCGAACTATCGATGACGGGCATAAACGCATCCGTCAGGGCTTTAGTCGAGGTGCGTTTGAGGTACTGCGTAGCCGCGTTTTTCTCGCCCCGCAGGATATTCACTGCGTCGGGAAGGGTCATTTGCCGGATCGCATCCACAAAAATCGGCACGGCTTTCTTGGCGGCTTCTTCGGCCCCCCGGTTGATGGTCAGCAAGGCTTTGTCCACCTGAGGTCCCAAACCTACCTGCCGAAGTGTATTTTCAACGCGCTGGGCATCAGGCGGTAACAAAATCTTAATCAGTGGATTTCTGAAATACCCGTCAATGGCCGAAGCCTGCGCCGAGCCGTTTCGGATACCGACGGTCAGGGCTTCGCGCAAACCCCGCGCGATTTCGTCCTGGCTCAGCACGCCGCCCGTCTGGGTGCCGAGCACTTGTCCGGCTTTTTCGAGGAAATCGCCAAAGCCGGTACGTTTGCGTTTAGGCAGGGTATCCTGCGCCGAAGCGCTCAAGGCGATAAAAAAAGTGCGGGGGCTATCCAATTGATTTTCTTCATGGTGCTTGTCGATGACGATTGATCAGGTTACTTATTCTAACGACGTGGCTCCGTTTTTTGTGTAATTTTGGAGGGCATTAACACCCGTTAACAAAGCCGACTACCGGGTTTTTCCCACAAATAAAGCAGATAACGGCTATTCATTTTCAGGTATGCAAACCGTCAAGGCCGAAGTAATTACGATTGGGGACGAGATTTTGTTCGGACAAATTACCGATACCAACACGCAGTGGATCGGTGCTGAACTCAGCAAGATTGGCATTCGGGTGGTGCGCAAATCATCCGTGGGCGATACCGAGGACGTCATTCTGGCCGTGTTGAAAGAGGCCGAACAGCGCGCCGACGTGATTCTGATTACGGGCGGTTTGGGGCCAACCAAAGACGACATCACCAAAACGACGCTGACCAACTATTTCGATACCACCCTGGAAATCAACGAGGAAGCCTTGATGCAGGTCACCCAGTATTTTACCCGTCGGGGCCGCATCCTCAGCGGCATCAACCGGCAGCAGGCGGCCCTACCCGTGGGGAGCACGTACTTGCCCAACACGCGCGGCACGGCGCCGGGAATGTGGTTTGAGCGCAACGGCAAGGTATTCATTTCGATGCCCGGCGTACCGCACGAAATGAAAGGATTGATGACCGACGAGGTACTCCCCCGTTTGAAAAAGGCATATAAAACGCCCATTATTTTTCACAAATACGTCCACACGATTGGAATTGGCGAGTCGAATCTGGCCGAAAAAATTGAGGACTGGGAAGATGCCCTGCCGCCCCACATCCGGTTGGCGTACCTGCCCAGTTTGGGCACGGTCAAGCTGCGTCTGACCGCAACGGGCAACGACCTCGCCACGTTGGAGACCGAAGTCGATACACAAATTGAGGGCCTGAAACCTTTAATTCAGCCGTTCATTTTTGGTTACGAAAATGCCGAATTGGTCACTGTGATTGGAAAGTTGCTGAATGCGGCTCAACAAACTGTTTCGGTTGCTGAAAGTTGTACGGGTGGGTACCTCGCCCACCAGATTACGCGATTTGCAGGAAGTTCAGCCTATTTTCAGGGTGGCGTGGTAAGTTATTCCAACGAAGCCAAAATGCAATTTCTGGGCGTTCGACCGGAAACGTTGGATGCCCACGGGGCCGTGAGTGAGGAAACCATCCGGGAAATGGCCGAAGGCGTTCGCCAACGCTTCGGCACCGCCTACGGATTGGCAACCAGTGGCATCGCCGGACCGGATGGCGGCACTGAAACCAAACCTGTCGGCACGGTGTGGGTGGCCGTCGCTACGCCGGAAAGTACGATGACCCGCCGGTTGCAATTGGGCGGTACGCGCGAGCAAAATATTCACCTCTCCGCGTTGAATGTGCTGAATATGCTCAGAAAAGCACTTTTGCACGAAGAAAATAATTGAGGCCCTGCGGGAAATCATCCCGCTTTACCATGATTTGAAATGGCACTAACTGAATTATTGATGCCCAGAATGGGCGAAAGTATCCACGAAGCCACCGTGTTGAACTGGCTCAAACAACCCGGCGATCGCATCGAGGCGGATGAATCGCTCCTGGAAGTGGCCACGGATAAAGTCGATACGGAGGTGCCCTCGACGCTGACGGGGATCGTCCGCGAAATCCTCGTGAAAGAAGGCGACATCGCCGAAATCGGGAAGCCCATCTGCCGAATTGAGGTTGAAACCGACGAGCCGGTCGCGCTCCAGAATGCCTCCCCGGACGAATCACCCGACGAAGAAGTCGTTTCCCCGTTGGAGCAGGAAATCAGCATTCGTCAACGCATGGTTGGGCAGATTGTTGAAGAAACACGCGCCACGCCTATTCAGGGCCGGTTTTACTCGCCACTCGTTCTCAACATTGCTAAAGAAGAAGGAATTGGACAAGCTGAACTCGATGCCATTCCCGGCACAGGTACCGAGCAGCGCGTCACCAAGCAGGATATTCTGGATTACGTCAAAACCCGCCCGCAAGCCCCCGCACCAGTCCAACCAAACCCATCGGTCAAGGCCCCAATGCCAGCGACTAACGGTCTTTCAACGCATGGTTCGTCAAATGGTCAGGACGAAATCATCCAAATGGACCGAATGCGGAAGATGATTGCCGAACGGATGGTCGAGTCCAAACGCACGGCACCCCACGTGACCAGTTTCGTGGAAACCGACATGACGGCGGTCTGGAAATGGCGGGAAAAAGCAAAGCGCGATTTCCAGACTCAGTACGGCGAAGGACTGACCTTCACGCCCCTGCTCATCGAGGCGGTGGTCCGCGCCATCCGCGATTTCCCGCTCATCAACGTGCAGGTGGATGGCGACCGGATTTTAGTCAAAAAAGCCATCAACATCGGCATGGCCGTGGCCCTGCCCAGCGGCAATCTCATCGTGCCCGTCATCCACCACGCCGACCAGTACAACCTCATCGGCCTGACTAAGAAGGTCAACGACCTCACCCGCCGCGCCCGCGAGAACAAGCTCAAACCCGACGACCTGGCCAACGGCACCTACACCGTTTCGAACATTGGCACGTTTGGTAATATCATGGGTACGCCGATCATTGTTCAACCCCAGGTGGCGATCATGGCGTTTGGGGCAATTCAGAAAAAACCGGCGGTCATCGAAACGCCCGACGGCGATTTATTGGGTATTCGGCACAAGATGTTTATCTCCCACAGCTACGACCATCGCGTCGTGGACGGTTCGCTCGGCGGGCAATTCGTCAAGCGCGTTTCGGATTATTTGGAGGGATTTGACGGGGAGCGGAAGTTGGTGTAACGTTTAGGTAGGAAAACAGCAGAAGCTATGACACTTTTGATTGAACTCAAAGATGACCTGGAGCAAAAAATCGAAGCGGTTGCCCTTCAGGAAGGTAAAACCGTTTTGGAACTGGTCGAAAACTACCTTAAAGCACTCGTTGAAAAAAAGCCTGCGTCCATCTTTGACCGTTTGGTCGATTTAATTGGGGACGTTAGCGTAGTGCCTGGTGGCGATGACAAGAAAGAGTACTACGAGGCAATGACGCAAAAACACGCATAAACTCTACTTTGACACGAAAACTCGAAAACTTGTAATTTCATTTCATGCCTAAAATTGCAGTATACAAATTCTTCTCGTTCTTCTTCTACGCATATGATTTAGCAGAGCGTCGGCACGTACACGTAGAGGCGAAGAAAGGGAGGTTTCGTCAACCGGCTAAAATTTGGATCGAAGGCAAAGTGGAAGTATTTGAATCTGGTAATTTATCTCAAAGTGAATTGAATGAAGTCAAAGTAAAATCGATGAGCAATTCGACTTACTCGCAACAGGCCAGAAGGTCAAGCTTTTAAATTTGAAGTAACATGGAAGGAATCATTGGTATAAAACCACAAGTTAAGCGACTCTCCTTTACCCAGCGGGGCAAGATGGACGTTCATCTCGCCGACGGGCGAACGATTATTGTACCCCTCTCCTGGTTTCCCAGCATTAAAAAATTGGCGCTTGCGCAACGTGAGCAGTGGTACGTGATGCCCGAAGGACTTTTTTCCTTCGATGATTGCCCAGAGGTATTTCACGTTGAGCAGGTGCTGGGCAAGGAGGAAGAATATCGGTATTTGAAACCAAAGTTGGCAATTGCTTAGATTTTTACCTCGGCACTGTCTCCCGACGAGCCGGAATTGGATCAGTATGGAATAAATTAAGTTCAGTCATAGGACCAGACCTCGAATGAGCGGCTGAAGGATGATCGGCTGAAATTGGATAAGTTTCGGAACATACCTCGAATGAGGTAACTACTTTACACCTAAAAATGACCGAAAAAGACCGTCGCGATTGGCTCGCAACTCGCGATAAGTTGATTCAGATTTTGCGAGATACAGTACAACTGCTCATTGACTATCCACCCGAGAACAACGACGCTGATTTTCAATTTCTGGCAAATAAAGCAGCCAAACTGCGCGATTGGATTGTTGAGATCGAACGAATTTTACGTGAGGACTAAAAAGCCAATACTATGAATACTCATCAAATCGCCCAAACCTACCTCGACCGGCTCAACGCCACAACCACCGAAGTGGAGCGCCGGGCCGTAGCCGCCGAGTTTCATGCCTACTACGCTACGCTCTCGCCGGAGGAAAAGCAAGAAGCAAAAAGCCTTTTCACCCCCGTACTCAATGCGTTGAAAGAGCGGATTGCTGAGGTGGAGGAAGAAGTGGAAGCCTTGTTCAAGCGTCGGTTGCAGACGCACGCGTAGCATACGCTCGCCAGCCAGGTATTGCCATTTCAGAACTCCTCACCCCACCCTATCCCCCGACGGGCCGGAATTGGGTTAGCTACGAAGCAGATTAAGATTGATTGGGACAGAGTTCGGATGAAAGTAAAATTTTCTTATTTTCACCGAAGAACCTGACCTTTCATGGAAGAACAGCAGCGCAAGGATTATCTTGAGATGAAAGCTGCTGTGGAGCAAGCACTTGAACGAGTAAATGAACGACTTAAAATTTTTCCGGCGAAAGAAAGCGATAAGCGCTTTGCAGAACTGGTACGAAAGACAATTTACTGCCAGGATATTTTACGGCAAATCGAAGAGGCTCTAAATCAGAATTGCCCTAAAACAGCATGGAAACTAAAGCAAACGTTTTTTACGAACGCTTTCTGCAAGCTCAGACTTCAGCGGAACGTGATGCCATTGCCACCGAGTTTCAACTGTTTTACGAGGACTTGACTGAGGCCGAACGGATTCAGGCCCAGCCCGTTTTGGACGAAATTCTGGACGATGCCGAGCGCATCTTAACTGAAGTCGCTCCCCTAATTGAGCGGGCCGAGCGGATGCTTGGTGTCCGTAATGAATCTGTTTTTCGCTCGGTGTAGTGGGTGCCGTTTCAGAACTCAATCATACCCCGGCCCTGTCCCCCGACGGGCCGGAACCAAGTCAGTATGGAACAGATAAAGGTCTGTCGGGGGACAGACCTCGGATGAGGGAGGAGGACAGATAAACCTCGGATGAGATTTAAAACATATGAACACTCGCATAGCTTTTAATAACGTAAAAACCACAACAGGATCTAAAAGCACTTGTGGTTGGGTTATGAAAGTGATGCAAATATATGCGAGTTTTGGGTTATTTAATTTAACCGAAATTAAAAAAGAGTTGAATAATTTTCCTGTTAAATTTGGGAAAATTTCTTATTTGGATGTTACGGAGAATAATTTGATTCTTGAATATTTAGTGTTCGGAACGACAGTTAGAAGGGTTTCATTTGACTTTGAATACGAACAAAAAGAAATTTATGAATTTTCAATAAATTACATTCATAATTTGTTATTTTACAAAGATTCATCACAAGAAAATGAGACAATATATTGCAGGGTATTTTTGAATCAAAATGGAAGATTTTTGGGAATAAAGATGGAACGGTGTTATAAAATTGAGAATATATCGAAAATTATTTCAATCCAAAGAGTTACTCAAATTAAAAAAACCAAAAAAATTACTATCGTCAAAGATGCGGAATTAATTTATATCAAGTCAATGTACTTGGAACAAATTTATATTTATTTTTTGAATGAAATATCTGACAGGATAAAATCTCTTATACGATCTTATGGTACTCCATAATTTTGTTTTAAATATCCCCGTACTCGCCTTGTTCGGCCACTACGCCCGGAGGGCTTTTTGATACTCGTCACTCGCAAGATGCGAGCGACAGCACCTCGCGAGCGACTGCTGGAGGACAGACCTTGGATGAGAGTAGACTACTCTACCCAAAATCTAATTGTTATGTATAAATCTACACCAAATCAAAATATTTTTCCAAATCGCATATTAAGTAGTTGTAGGTAAATATTCGACACTTTTTTTACCTTTGTGAATGAGATACATTCAAGCATTATCAGACGACGAAAAAACCACTCTCTTCGAGTGCCAAAGAAACCATAAAAAGAGCC
>JAJAZB010000254.1 GCA_026785975.1 Cytophagaceae bacterium
CCCCTGGAGGGGGCTTTTTCCTGCCCGAAAATTGTATTTAAAGCCCCCTCCAGGGGCGGCCCGACGGTCGGTTGGGGGTTACTCACCATGCACCATGCACCATGCACCAACTGCCCTCCCTCCTACCCTATTTTCAAAGAACAGGAAATTTGTCTTGAACTTTTGGACAAATTTCCTGTTCTTTGAAAAACAATTTGGAAAAGCTATGGCAACTTCACGCAGTTTTACCCACTACGAATCCAGCACCCGCAACAAAGTGGCGATGGTGTACGCCGCCCACGAAGGCGTGTACGTGAGTGCGGTGTTCGACGCCGTTGAATTGACCGGCCTGCGTCGGGAGCAACTGGCGGAATTACTACACATTTCGCTGAAAACCCTGCTCCGCCATCAGCAGGAAAACAAGAAACTCAGCCCCGGCAATAGCGAGTGGGTACTCAAACTCATCGCGGTATTTCAGCAGGGAAAAACGGTTTTCGGTACCGTGGCGGCCTTTCGCAGTTGGTTGGGTAAACCGGCTTTCGGACTGGGCAACCAGGTACCGTATGATTTACTGGCAACGGTCGGCGGCATGGATCTGATTGCCGACGAACTCACCCGGATCGAATACGGCGACCTGGCCTGATGCGGGTGTACCGCATTAGCCTGGCCCGTTGGGCGGACCGCCTGACGGCTTCGGGACACCCGGCCCGCTGGAATTCAAAAGGACGATTTGTGCTGTACACGGCGGCCAGCCGGGCGCTGGCCTGCCTCGAAAACGTGGTCCACCGCAGCGGCGAAGGGCTGCACGAGGCGTTTCGGGTGATGACCATCGACGTGCCCGATACGGTGCCCATTGAATTGGTTGATGAAACGCGCCTCCCAGGGGCGTGGACTCACTTTGAGTTCTACGCCGAAACGCAGGCCTTCGGCGACGAATGGATCCAGAGCGGGCGAACGGCAATATTAAAAGTGCCTTCCGCCCTGATTCCGCACGAATTTAATTTTTTGATAAACCCGGCTCACCCGGATTTTCCCCAAATTCAACTCCTGCAAACTGAGCCGTTCGTATTTGATTCACGGTTGTGAATTGCCTGAACATGAAAAAATTGATTTTCGCCTTGCTCCTCGTCGCCGCTTGTCGGCCCGAAGTTGCCAGGCCGCCCAAAGTTGCGCCCCTTGACCCGCTGCCGACGGGCGTCGTGTTGCAGGGAATCGGGGGAAATTCGCGGCGATGAGACCGCTTTCGATGGCTGCGAAGCCGTAGCAACCGTGGTCCGTGATGTGGCCCGGATATCGGAAAATGTGTACTTCAAACCTTCACCGACAACACTCCCCCGCGTCGATTCCCTGTTGAAACATTTTGGCAAGACCCGGAACAACTCGGTATTTGTGAGAGCACGGTTTACGTTTCGCATCACTGGGCGCACCGTTCCAATTAGGTGCCAGCAGCGCCAGGATACCATTTCGGAGGGCGACGTGCTGTTGGTTGAAGTCCTGCCCTGAGCAGCTCTCCCTACTTCAAATCAAACAAACTCCCCGCCCCCACCTGCCGGTACGACGTAAAGCCCTCGCCGTATTCCGCGCCGATGGCGTGACCGTATTCCTGCCAGCGGGCTTTCAGAAATTCAATGAATTCTTTCGAGGAAATGTACGAGGCCGGTTCGGCGCTGTTGGGGTCGAAAAACTGGCTGCGGTACGCCTGAATACTTGCCAGTTTTTTTTGCCAATGTTGCGTAATATCCACCGTCACCTGGGGCTGGATGTAGCGATCCTGGATGTAGTGGTACAGAAACCTGGGCCGCCAGGCGTCCTGCGGCGTACCATCGACCGGATCAATGGTTTTGATTTGGCGCAGTCCCGACAAAAAACAGGCGTCGACCGCCAGTGCCGCCGCCCGGCGGTGGTCGGGGTGGCGGTCGTCGATGGCATTGGCAATCACCATCTCGGGTTGGTAGCGGCGGAGGTAGGGAATCAGTTGGAGTTGGTGTTCTTCGTCATTTCTGAAGAACCCATCGCGAAAACGCAGATTGTGGCGGGCGCTGAGGTTCAGAATCCGGGCGGCTTCGTCGGCCTCCTGCAAGCGGGTTTCGGGCGTACCCCGCGTACCCAGTTCGCCCCGCGTGAAGTCGATAATGCCCGCTTTCCGGCCTCCGGCGATTTCTAAGGCAATGGTACCCCCACACGACATTTCGGCGTCGTCGGGATGCGCGGCGAGTACGAGTAAATCAAGTTTCATCTTAAATTGAAAGTTGAAAGTTGAGAATTGAGAGTTGAGAATTGGTCATAGTACCAATTTTCAACTTTCAATTCTCAACTTTCAATTACTTAATCCTCAACCGTTTCCCAACCGGCAAGCGATTGCTGCTGACGCGGTTGAGCCGCTTGAGGCGGTCGACCGACACCCCGGTTTTATCGGAAATTTCGCCCAACGTATCGCCTTTGCGCACCCGATACCAAAACGTTTTACGGGTCGCCCGCTTCTCCCCACTGGTGTATTCCATTTTCGCGCCCGTGCGTTTGTAATCCCAGACGCGGGGCGTGAGTAGGTAATGTTCGGCTCTGACGGTATTGGCGGGAAAGGAAAAAATTTCGGTTGGGGTAAACGGATTTCCTTCGTACCGCACTTCGAAGTGCAGGTGCGAACCCGTACTACGCCCCGTGCTCCCACCCAGGCCCAGAAGGTCACCGGCCTTGACGAGTTGGCCGGATTGAACGCCTTGTTGGGAAAGATGACCGTAAAGCGTCTCCAGGCCGTTGTGGTGGCGCACCACCACGAAGCGCCCGTAGCCGCTACCGTCGAAACCGACCACGCGCACGATCCCGTCGAAGGCGGAATAGACTGGATCACCGGTTTCGAGGTCGAGGTCGACGCCCGAATGCCAGCGTCCCCAACGCGGGCCGAACTGCGACGTGGGCCGGCCCACCGTTAGCGGAGCCGCCCAGAGGCGATTTCTCAAGGGTTCGTACACCTGAATGTCCACGATGCCGTCGAAGTCGGTGGGATCAATGCCGTATGGGTCAATGGCTTGCGTATCCCAAACGGAGTAGTACGTGGCTACTTTCACCCAATCATCCCCGATTTGCTGTTCCTCTTCAACCTCGATGGGCAGGGTTTCGCCCCGGCTAATCGTCGTGGTATCGGCGGGACTAACTACCGTGGGGTTGGGTGCCTTGACAGGTTCAAATTGATTATTGATCCGTAGCTGAGGGCTTGGTTCTTCTTCGAGTTGAAAGGCATCCTCTTTTTTCTTCGGCTCCGGGCTGTTTTTTGACTTTATGTTCAGGTTTTTTCTGAACAACCCCCGCTCCCGGCCCTGCGCCGACGCCCATTCCGAAACCAGAGTCAATGTAAGTAGTACTAAAAAAAGAACGATTCGCTGCATAAGGTCAGAAAACGAAAACGACTTCCGCCGGGCAAACGCCGCCGGGCGGGAGTCGTTTTCGTTGTGGGTTGTAGTTCGTCGTAACGGGTGTCTCATTTTCCGGTTAAGGAATCCGAATACCCCACCACGACGACGGATTAACTCTAAAAATCAGACATTGGCCTCGACGGCCGACAGCCAACGCTCGGCGTCGAGTGCCGCCATGCAACCGGTACCGGCGGCGGTAACCGCCTGCCGGTAGACGTGATCCTGGGCGTCGCCGCAGGCAAAAACGCCCTCTACGCTCGTGTTTGTCGTTCCGGGAACGGTCTTGATGTAGCCGTTATTGTCCATATCGACTTGCCCGGCGAAGACTTTGGTATTGGGTTGGTGACCGATGGCGACAAAAAAACCAGTCACGTCTAAGTCGAATACTTCGTGCGTCAGGTTGTTGCGCAGGTGGGCGCCCGTTACGCCCGCTTCGTCGTTGCCGAGGATATCAATGGTTTCGGTGTTCCACAAAATTTCGATGTTGGGCGTATTCATCACGCGCTTCTGCATGATGCGCGAAGCCCGCAATTCATCGCGCCGCACGATCAGGTACACTTTCCGGGCGAGTTTGGCGAGATAGCTGGCTTCCTCGGCGGCGGTATCGCCCCCGCCCACCACGGCCACGTCCTGGCCCCGGAAAAAGAACCCGTCGCACACGGCGCAGGCCGACACGCCCTTGCTGTAGAAACGCTCCTCATTTTTCAATCCCAACCATTTGGCCGTGGCTCCGGTGGCGATGATGACGGCATCGGCGGTGAGTTCTTTTTCAAAATCGACGATTACTTTCTTCAAATCGCCCGACAAATCCACGTTGGTCACCATGCCGTAACGCACATCGGTACCGAAGCGACGCGCCTGTTTTTCAAAGTCTTGCATCATTTCCGGCCCACCGATTCCTTCGGAATAACCGGGAAAATTCTCGACATCGGAGGTAATGGTTAGTTGTCCGCCGGGCTGACTGCCCATGTACATGACGGGGGCCAGATTGGCGCGGGCGGCGTAGATGGCGGCAGTGTATCCGGCGGGGCCGGAACCAATGATAAGGCAGGGAATGTGCTCGATGGCCATTTTCTAAAGTAGGCAGTTTACAGCAGGCAGTTCAAAATATACGCCAAACTGGACGGACAAATGCGTTATCCGTTGCAGGGTAACAAAATTGACGTTGCAAAAATTGCAGAATTTGCGGGAAAAGGCAACCTCCACCCCACACCAATCCGTTTGAATTCACTATAAAATAAACTCAGCCCAAGACCGCCACTTTCTGATCCCGGTGTTGCAGGCCCCACTTCGCCATTTCATCGAGAATTCCCCGCAGGCTACGTCCGTACTCCGTCAGCCCATATTCTACCCGAGGAGGGACTTCGGCGAAAACAGTGCGCCAGATGATGCCGTCCTGCTCCAATTCCCTCAGTTGCTGGGTCAGCATTTTCTGGGTAATGCCCGGTAGCGCGCGCTTCAATTGACCGAAGCGCAACGTCCCGCGTTCCATTTCCCAGAGAATCCCCGGTTTCCATTTTCCTCCGATGACTTGTAAGGTTTCCAGCACCGGACAACCGATGGGTTGAATTTCTGATAAATTTTTCATGCGTGTACTGCGAGTTAATAAATTGATTTACTGCAATAGTATTTAAAACAACACTATACCACTTTTAAGTATCTACTTGCAAAAGTAACCCTGTCGCTGAACATTTAACCCGAAATCAAAAAAATAAAGACATGACTGAGAAAATTTTGGTAACCGGTGCGACCGGTACGGTAGGTTCGGCGGTGGTGGAAGCCCTTCGGGCGAAAAACGCGGCGTTTGTCGCTGCTTCGCGGAACGTGGAAAAAGCAACGGAAAAGCTGGGAGCCGATGTTGACGTGGTGGCGTTCGAGTTTGAGAACCCTGCCACCTTTGCAGCGGCCACGGAAGGCGTCGCGAAGGTGTTCCTGGTTGGCCCGCCCGTTGACCCGGCGATGGATACCCTGCTGACGCCCTTCATTCATTTTCTAAAAAAAGCGGGCATCCGCCGGGTCGTGTACCTCTCGGCGGCGGGGGCGGAAATTCTGGCGGAATCGATGCCGTTCCACGCCAACCTGGAAAACTTGCTGAAACACGAGGGTTTTGAATTGACTATTCTGCGCCCGACGTTTTTTGCCCAGAACTTCAACAACTACGAACGCGACAACATCCTTACCCGAAAGGTGCTCTACTCCCCTGCTGGTCAGGGCAAAGCGTCATTCGTAGACATCCGAGACGTGGGAGAAGTAGCCGCCACGGTGTTGCTCGAAACCGGCCACGAGGGCAAGGAATACAACCTCACCGGTCCGGTCCCGTATTCCTACACCGACGTGGCGGGTTTGCTGACGGAAATGGGGGAAGAACCGATTTTTTACCCGGAACCTTCGCCCGAAGAATATGCTCAGACGCTGAAAGCCGCCGGAGCGCCGGAGTTCATTGCCTCGTACATGAACCGCGTGTACGCGCTTATTCGCGACGGGCACACCAATTACGTCAGCCCTGACGTAGAGAAGGTGTTAGGCAAAAAACCGGGAGATTTAAAATCCGTACTGGCGAAGAGCTTCGCGGTTGAAGTACAACCTGATTGATGACGTTAAGCCCGACCAGCCTGAGCATACTCAGGCTGGTCGGGCTTAACCAAACTGGACCACTGCCTTTTTTGCTTCGTCTTTTTCACAGAATCTTGGCCTCAATCCGCCGGTTCTTTTGCCGGGCTTCGTCGGAAGTGTTGGGTGCCACGGGGCGGGTTTTGCCGAATCCTTTGGTTTCGAGCCGGGTTTGTTCAATGCCCTGCCCAATCAGGTATTCAGCCACCGATTTGGCGCGTTTCAACGAAAGGTCCAGATTCTTTTTATCATCACCCACGTCGTCGGTATGGCCCGAAATCTCTAATCGTAGTTTCGGATTGGCCTTCAACAGGCGCAGGAGTTTATCGAGTTCGGGTTTCGATTTTTCTTCCAGATCAAATTTTCCGGTTTCAAAAAACACGTTGTTCAGTACTTCGTGGGTGTCTTTGCGCAGGGGCTCGAGCAACAAGTCCAATTGTTGGTCTTCGGAGGCGGTTTTGCCGGAATAATCGAACGACAGACTTTTGAAAAAATACCCGCCCCGGCTCACCGTCACGGCGTACTCCCCGCCATCCGAGAGCACGGCGGTGTACGATCCCGTGGACGGATCGGACGTTACCCGGCTTTCCGACTGGTTGGTTTTCAAATTAAAAAGCTCCACTTCCGCCACCAACGGTTGCCGGGTTTTGGCGTCGAGTACGCGGCCTTTGAGTACATTGGCCTTTTTGAACCGGCCCGCCAACTGATCCGGGATTTCACACGCCCAAAGTTTAGACCGGCGGCGGTCTTTCTCGATGCTTTCTTCCACGGAATAAAAGCCTTTCTTGCCGTCGGCGGTGATAAACAGGCCCACCTGATCTTCGTGGGTGTTGAGCGGGTAGCCCAGGTTTTCAGGTTTGGACCAACCATTCCCTTGCTGTTCAGTCATCCAGAGGTCAAAGCCACCCAAACCCACGTAGCCTTCCGAAGCAAAAAACAGCGTCCGGCCGTTGGCGTGCAGGAACGGCGACACGTCGTCATCGGGCGTGTTGAGGGCCTTGCCCAGGTTGCTGGCTTTGCTCCAATGCCCCGCCGAATCGCGACGGCACACCCACAAATCGCGTTTACCCAAACCACCGGGCCGGTCGCTGACGAAATAGAGCGTCCGGCCATCGGCAGAAAGTGCCGGTTGCGAATCCCAGGAAGCCGAATTGACATCGGCCCCGAGGTTATCGGGATTCGACCATTCATCGCCCTTCTGGTAGGTGACGTACAAATCGCAGTTGCCAAACCCGCGCCGTCGGCCCTGGCACACGGTAAAAACCAACGTGCGCCCGTCGGCCGAAATGGCGCAGGTTCCTTCGTTGTCGGCGGTATTGATGACCTCGGAGAGCGACACCGGCTTTGTCCAGCCCAGTTCTTCCACGCGGCGGCTCAAATACAAATCTTCATCGCCCAGTGGCGTGGCAATGCCCGTAAAAATGAGGGTTTCGCGGTCGGCCGTCAGTACGGGAAAGTACTGAGAATCAAAGGCGTTGACGATTTCGGGTAGCCGCCCCACCCGGAACGTCAGGGGGTATTTCATGGCTTCTTCGGCAAATTTCACCGTTTCCAGTTGCCGCGTCGCCCGGCGGGCCAGAATGCTGCCGGGGGCTTTGGCCACCATATTTTCGAGAAAAAAACGGGCGTTGGCGTAGGCCCCTTTTTTCAAGGCATTACTGCCCAACCAGCCGTAGGCGGGTAGCGTTACGGGGGAGATTGGCTTGTATTTCAGGCTTTTCTCGAACCACTCGGCGGCCAGTACCGGCTGGCGGTCGGCTTCGTACAGGCGGGCGATCTGGAAATACGCCTCACCAAAGTCGGGATCCCGCTCGATGGCCCGGCGGTACTGGTCCATCGCCTCGGCGGGCTTGCGTTCAGCGTATAATTTGGCGGCCCGCTCGTAGAACTCCTGGGCTTTTTTATTCGTAGAAAGTTGCGCGAGCGAAGGCAGGGCATTCAGACTAAACTGAACCGCCAGCAACACCAGTAGCCCGACCGACTTTTTCCAGAATCCGCACCCGGCCGGCCCAAAGTTCAAAACAGCTTGCATAAAAACCGATTAGTAATGCTTTGGTAACGAAACCAGCGGGGTGCTTCGTGCGGGGTGCGGGGTGCATCGGTATAAACCAACTTTAACACGAAGCACCATGCACTAAGCACTCCACTGGTTGGGCAAAAAAAATCCATCAAAAATTACCAAAAACTTGACACGTAACTCATTTCTGTCAATAATTGTAGTCATTATAAAAGTTAATTTTATATTATAAAAATTTTCTTTAAAACTCCTAAGTGAAAAGTGCCGCTTTAACTCGAAATCCGCCAACTCCAGTCGTTTCACTTCATTTAAATTAACCCGTTTTCAACTCATGGAAAAACGTTACAAATTTCCAGGCTGGGCCTTTCCAGGCTGGGTAGCTTTTGCGCTACTGCTACCACTCAGTTCGCTGGCGCAGGATCGCGTCGTGTCGGGCACCCTCCGCTCCGGCGACGACCAGGCCCCGATAGCGGGCGTCAACGTGCGCCTCGATGGCAGCAACACGGGCACCGCCACCGACGCCCAGGGCGCGTATCGGCTCAGCGTACCCAGTGGGTCGCGCCGGCTGGCGTTCAGTTACGTGGGCTACCTCACGCAGGACGTGCCCGTGGGCAATCAGACCACCGTCGATGTCACGCTGATTTCTGAGACCAAAAACCTTTCCGAAATTGTCGTCGTGGGTTACGGCACGGTCCGCAAAAGTGACCTCACCGGCGCTTTGACGCAGGTGAAGGCCGTGGAATTAGTTTGCAGTTTCATTTTTTCAGTGAACAATTGCACCAGGACGTCGCCAACGGCAAAACCATGACCCCGCAGGACCTCATCAACGCCCTGGACCTGTACGGTCGGTTCGGCGTGCCGCTGCACGTCTCCGAAATCACAATTCCAACGTTGCCCTACAACCAAACCGGCTTGGCGCGTCAGGCAACGATGAGCCGCAATTTCTACCGGCTCTGGTTTAGCCACCCGGCCGTTGAGGCCATCATCTGGTGGAACGTCGCCGATGGCACGGCCGTAGCGGGCGAGGATAAATGGAACGGCGGCCTGGTCAACAAAGATTTCTCGCCTAAACCGTCGTACACTGCCCTGAACGACCTGATTAACCGGGACTGGAAAACCAATTTGACGCTCACGCAAAAGGAGGCCGCACCGGTGCAGTTTCGGGGCTTTTACGGGGAATACCTCGTCCGGGTGAAGCAGGGAAAGAAAATGACCGAGCAAACGGTTCGGTTCACCAAAACCGGGTCAACATCGCAAACCATCACGTTTTAAAACACCCCTTCGGGGGCTTGGGGGCCATGAAAATCATTGACATCCGCACCCGCTGCGTCGCCATTCCGCTCAACGCCCAACTGCGCCACAACACGGGCGTTCACCCCGGCTATTTCCTGCGCACCATCCTCGAAGTCATCACCGATGAAGGCATCGTGGGCCTGGGCGAAGTGGGCGGCGGCGACCAGCGCGGGGCCTTGCAGAAACTCAAACCGCGAATTCTGGGCCTCGACCCGTTTCAGTTGGAAACCATGAAGTTGCGGGTACTGCGCAGCATTTATTACCTCTCGAACGCCCGGCTCTACGCCGCCCTCGAAATGGCCTGCCTCGACATCCAGGGCAAGGTGCTGGGCCGTCCGATGAGCGATTTGCTGGGCGGGCGCGTCCGCGACGAAGTGCCGTTTATCGCCTACCTGTTCTGGCGCTACGACCGGCCCGGCGCTGGAAAACACGACGAAACCGCCGAAGATTTAGCCGAATACTGCGTGGAATTGCACGAAACGCTGGGCGTCAACGCGATGAAGTTGAAAGCGGGCGTGATGGCCCCGAAAGTAGAAGCGCGGGTGCTTGAACTATGCCGGGAAAAGCTGGGCGACGACTTCGGCCTGCGCATCGACCCCAACGGCGTGTGGTCGGTGCCGACGGCGGTGCAGATCGGGCGGCGGCTGGAAGACCTCAACCTGGAATATTTTGAAGACCCGGCCTGGGGCCTGGAGGGCAACGCCACCGTGCGCAAGCAGGTGCGGATTCCCATCGCGACGAATATGTACCCGGCCAAATTCGACGACCTCGGCCCGGCCATCCGCCTCGGCGCGGTGGACATCGTGCTGACCGACCTCCACTACTGGGAAGGGCCGCGCGGCGTGAAAGACCTCGTGGCCGTGTGCAACACGTTCGGGTTGGGCGTAGCCATGCACTCAGGGGCCGAATTCGGTATTGAACTCGCCGCCATGATTCACACCGCCGCCACCCTCCCGACGATGACCTTCGCGGGCGACGCGCACTACCACTACCTCACCGACGATATCATCGAAGGCGGCCTGATGCGGTACGAAAACGGCTGCATCAACGTCCCCACCGGCCCCGGTTTGGGGGTTAGTCTGGACGAGGACAAAATGAAGTTTTACGAAAAATTCTACGAAGAAAAAGGCGATTACTACGCCCGTTTCCACCAGGATCCTTACCGCCCCAACTGGGTGCCAACGGTGGGCGGGATTTGATTCATAAACCACAGAAAATGCGTCTGAAGCTGAACTGCCCGAAAATGCTGCGGAGATCGCTGACAAGCGTGCTTTTGCCGAGTCTGTTGGTTGGAATGCTCGCTTTCAAACCTGAGCCAGATTCCGACAGAAGGCCCACCAGTAAAATGGTTCTGAACACGCCCAACCTCGTGGCGTTCTGGGATTTTCAGGAT
The DNA here is from genome assembly GCA_026785975.1 of Cytophagaceae bacterium. GTDB lineage: Bacteria > Bacteroidota > Bacteroidia > Cytophagales > Spirosomataceae > JAJAZB01. Next base: position 10,703 of record JAJAZB010000254.1, read on the forward strand.
CGCACCGGCAGCGACCGGGTCGACAAAAGCCGGAATCGGTTCCGCCTGCGCGAAGTGGGCGGGCCGGTCAAACGCATCCGACCCGAGGAAGGCGCGCCCTTCGGGAAATTCGCGGCGGATTTGAAATTTCCCCAGCGCTTTGAGTTGCCCCGCGCCGAGATGGGTGCCCTCAACATTCACGGCAAAACCGCGCAGGTGAGCGTGGTGGCCTGGATTCGGCGGCGCAAAGCCTGGGAACACGGCAAGCCCAAACACGCCAACGAAGCCCTCGCGGGCGTGTGGCGGGAACAGGATCATAAACGCCAGTACTGCCTGTTTCTGAACATCAAATCGAATGCGAAGATGCTGCCCAAACAGACCGACGAGAAAGTCAGCGGGCACGTATCGGGTACGGGCGGGGCCTCGCCGGGGCATCCCTGGTGCTACGAAGTATCACTCGGCGCGACACCGGTGCCCTGGGACGAGTGGGTTTGCGTGGGCCTGACCTACGACGGACGCGCCATCCGCAGCTATTTCAATGGCGCGTTCGACGCCGCCCAGGGTTACAACCCCTACGAACAAACGGAGGGCATATTCGACGGCGGCCCCGACGGGGCAGATTTCGTGGTCGGCCACAGCGACGTGAAGCGGCAGGCCAACAACCAGTTCGTGGGCGTACTCGGCGGCGTGGCGGTGTTCGACCGGGCGTTGACCGAAGCCGAAATGAAAAAATTAGCAGAGCCGGTGTTGCGATTGAAAACAAAGTAACGAATGCGACTTCTCGGTAAAAAAGCCCTCGTCACGGGGGCATCGCGGGGCATCGGTAAAGCCATCGCGCTGCGGCTGGCGGCGGAAGGCTGCGCGGTAGTAGCGCATTTTCACGAAAACGAAACCGAAGCCCAGGCCGTGGCCGACGCGATTCGGGCGGGCGGCGGCACGGCCTGGATTCTGCAAGCCGATTTGGCCGACGTGTCGCAAGCCAAACGCCTCGGCCACGCCGCCTGGGAAGCAGCAGGCGGGCTGGATTTTCTGGTCAACAACGCCGGAATTTCCTACAAACAGCACTTCCTCGACGTGACCGAGGCGGATTTCGACGCGTTTACGAACGGCAATTTTCGCAGCACCACTTTCCTGACCCAAACCATCGCCCGAAAGATGGTCGAAACCGGGCGCGAGGGCAGCATCTACACGATTACTTCGGTGAACGGCATCCGGCCCGGCCTGGGCCTGACGATGTACGGAGCCACGAAAGGCGCACTGGAAACGCTGATGCGCGGGGTGGCGATGGAACTGGCCCCGCACGGCATCCGGGTGAATACGCTGGTGGTCGGGGCCATCGAAACCGACCTGAACCGGGTCGTTTGGGAAGATTCTGACCGGCTGGCCGAAGTCAATGCAGGTATTCCGGCGGGGCGATTCGGGCAGCCCGGGGAAGTGGCGGCGGTCATCGTGGATTTGCTCCATTCGGGCAGCTACCTGACGGGGGCCAGCATCACCATCGACGGCGGGCTGTTGCTGATGCGGGGCTACGGGAAGGTGGGCCGCTACGAAACGGGAAAATGAGCGTTGAGGGCTTCGAGGCTGTCGAGGAGTGTGACGCCTTCCTTCGCGCAGACGGGCCGAAAGTCGGAATCATACGAAGCCAGGTAGCCGATTCCTGAGGATTTACAATGCGAAAACAGGATGGCATCATTGCAGGAGGTTGTAGGTTCGCATGAGGCGGGGCGTTTCCTCGGCCACCGATTTGTCAATGCGTTCTAAAAAGTGCAGGGGTTTCAAAAGTGATTCAAAATCATGCGCATCAAGCAGTTCGGGGATGTAGTGAGCCATTTTCAGCGTTCGAAGTGACTTCTGTCCGTAGTGAGCTAACACCACGAACAAGTACTCGCTCAACACGATTTGGTTGTAGCACAATGAGTACTGACGTTCGATCAACGCGTCCAGCAAGGCTGTTTTCGTACCCTTTTTGTACTCGGCCAGAATCGAAGTATCCAGGAAAATTCTTACTGGAGATACCATTCTTCTTCCAGGTCAATTTGTGGATTCAGGATGGCAGGCATTGAACCCTTGTTTTTGGCAAGAATGGCCTTTTTTTCCGCCAACGTCAATTCCTGCGGGGAGCGTTCCGCTGCCGCCGTCACGACAACGCTGAGTTTTTTCCCACGAAGGTGTTCCGGTACGTCGATGGTAATTTTTTCGGTGGCCTGGTTCGGTTCGATGATGATTGTTTCCATGATTTTACCCCCTATTCAGTATGAAAGATACAACGCGATGCCGGATTCTGATACCGGAGTTACGGAAAACCGAACCACTACGAAGCTATCTTCCATTTTTCTGACTTCATGAAGTTTCTGCAAAAGCTACTGATTCTAATTTTAGGTTGGTGCCCGGTGGGGTTCCTTGCCCCGCTACGCGAATCACAACGGCCCGGAAAGCAAAACCTCTGAATCAAAAATACCATGACCCAACCCCACCAATCGCCCTTCCGGCGCTGGAAACTACTCATTCTGTTGTGGTTGGCTTTTTTCCTGAACCAGGCCGACCGCCAGATTTTCAGCGTGGTGTTGCCCCTGATTCGCACCGACCTGGGCCTGAGCGATGCCGATCTGGGCCTGATTGCCGCCGCGTTGGTCTGGACGTATGGTGTGCTGGTGCCGGTAGCGGGCTTCGTAGGCGACCGGTTTTCGCGCCGGAACATCGTCGGGTTCAGCCTACTGTTCTGGAGTATGTCGACGCTGGCAACGGGCTTTTGTACGACGCTCTGGCAGTTTATCCTACTGCGCGGCATGGCCACTGGCGGCGGCGAAGCCTTCTACGCGCCCTCGGCCAATGCGCTGTTGGGCGAAAACTACCCCAAAAACCGCTCGTTTGTTCTCTCGCTCCACCAAACCGCCGTTTACGCGGGCATTGTGCTGAGTGGCCTGATTGCAGGGCACATCGGCCAGCATTATGGCTGGCAATACGCGTTTTTCCTCTTCGGCGGTTTCGGGGTTGTGCTGGGCGGTTTTGTGTTGTTTTCACTGCCAAAAGACCAGCCCGCCCTGGCCGTTGCCCCCGAGCCAATCGCCAAAACGGCGGCTTATCTGGTCAGGAATCCAACGGCGGTGTTGCTCACGGTTGGCTTCGCCTGCATGGTGTTCGTCAATGTGGGCTACGTCACCTGGATGCCCTCTTTTTTGGTCGATAAATTCGGCTTGTCGCTGACGGCGGCGGGCTTCAACTCCTTGTTTTACCACCACGTCGGGGCTTTACTGGGTGTACTGGCGGGTGGTCGCTTATCCGACCATTTAGCAAAAACCCGGCCCCAGAGCCGGTTGTAGTTGCAGGCCGGTGCGCTGGCTCTGGCCGCCCCGTTCATTTTCTGGATGGGTAGCAGCCCCACCGAAACGGCCACCTACATCGCCCTGTTCGGCTTCGGCCTGTTTCGGGGCGTCTACGATTCCAACATCGTGGCCTCGCTCTACGAAGTGGTTCCGGCCCGCCTGCGCTCGTCGGGTTACGGGCTGATGCTGATGGGTGCCTTTCTGACCGGTGCCTTTGCGCCGTATTTGCTGGGGATTCTGAAACCAACTTTAGGGTTGTCAAAAGGCTTATCGGGCCTGTCGGTCAGCTACGTTTTGGGTAGCCTGGCCATCGGCACCGCCGCCTTCTTTTTTTTCAACCGCGACCGACAAATTGCCCAACCAACTCTCATCCCAACGCTACCCGCATGAAAATGTACCTCCTTCTTTTCTGGGCCTTTATCGTCAGTGCGTTTGCGCTGGCCCAATCGCCCGAAACCAAACTCTGGCAACCCTACCGCATCACCGAACGCCCGGGGGCGCAACACGTTGACCTGTCGGGCGGCGGTTGGGAATTGTCGCACACCGACGCGCCGGTAAATGATTTGAAACAACCGCGCAAGGATGTTTTTCAAACGACCGTTCCCAACTCAATCCACTGGTCGCTGTTCAAAGCCGGGAAGTTGCCCCACCCCTACGCCCACAAGAATTCGGAACTTTACAAGTGGACGGACGAAAAAGCCTGGTACTACCGCAAAACCTTTCCGACACCGGCCAACGCCGGGGGCAACCTGGTTTTCCTCTGCTTCGACGGGGTCGATTACTTCGCCAAAGTCTGGGTGAACGATAGCCTCGTGGGCGTTCACGAAGGGATGTTTGGCGGCCCCACCGTCGAGATTAGCCGCCTGCTGAAGCCGGGCAGTCCCAACGAACTGGTGGTGGAAGTCCGGGCGGGCAACTGGGGCAACAAAGCCACCGACTACGAAAGTCTGCCCCGAACTGCCTCGGGCGAACGGGATTACAGCAAACGAACGGGTTACAACCCGAGGGCCAGCGGCAAAATCATCAAACCCTGGGTGATTTCGGGTGGCTCAGGCGGCGAGGCATTTTTCAGCGTCGGAATGTGGCAGGGCGTCCGGCTGGAAACAGTGCCGCCGTTTCACCTCGAACGGCCCTACCTGACCACCAAATCCATCGGTACCCGCCAGGCCACGTTGCACCTGTCCTGCGAAGTGTTTGCTGAATCGCATTCGCTGAAGTACCAACTGCACCCCTGGAACAACACCCAGATTCATCACCACGATGGCCGGGTGCCGGGTACGGTTCCGTCGAACGCGAAGCTAACCGTGCTGATCGAATTGCGGGACCGGGATGGCCGGGTGGTTTTGTCGCAGGAAAAACCGTTTGCAGCGTTTAAAGGCCGTACCTGGTTGGAAGAGGATTTGACGGTGAATGATCCCCGGCTTTGGCACCCCAACGGGTTGGGTGAGGCGAACCTGTACTCGGTGAGCGTCACGCTGAAAAAAGAGGGCCAGCCCGTCGATCAACTCCGTTTTACGACGGGTATTCGGACCATCGAACGGGTGCCGACCAGCGGTCCGCGATATAGCGACCGCTGGGAAGCCTGGCAGTTTGTCGTCAACGGACGGAAATTGTTCGTGAAAGGCATGAATTTTACCCCGCAGGATATTTTGCTTGATCTCTCTAAAGAACGCTACCGCTGGACCCTCGAAGCGGCCCAAAAAGCGGGCGTGCAACTCATCCGCATTTGGGGCGGGGGGCTGCTCGAAACCGATTACCTCTACGAAATCTGCAACGAGTTGGGGATTATGGTCTGGCAGGATTTTCCGATTGGCAACCAGGATACGCCCGG
>JAJAZB010000255.1 GCA_026785975.1 Cytophagaceae bacterium
CGTGTACCACAAACGGCGGGGTACGTTGCGTGATTTTTTCCGGCAGGTCTTCAGTTTTGGCCGCACCCGCATTCAGTTGGAAGCCATCAATCCGGGAACGCTCAAACTCGTTCACGCCTTTCCGGCGGTGTTTACGCTGTTTTTGCTGACGATTCCCGTGCAGTTTTTCATTAGCAAAACGCTTTTCTCTCTTTCCCTGGCCGTCCTTACGATTTATCTACTGCTAATCTTCTTCGATGCCTGGCGGCAAACCTGTAGCTTATCCTTAGCGGGGTTGAGTATCGTCACGGCCTTGATTCAACTGACGGGGTATGGATTGGGGTTTTTGAGGGAAGGGATTGTGGGGCGTTTAAACGCACTTTAATTTAATTTTAAATGTCTGAGCAAAACAGTGAATTAAAAGATGCTTTGAAGCAAGTCAACAAGTCTGGGTTTCCGTTCCAACTCCGTGTTGAGGACGAAATTAAACAATCCGTATTACATCACAGATGGTATGTCTTATCGAGCGAGCAACCCTGGGAAAATGCTGATGCTGGTAGAAGTGGCTTTATAGACTTGGTTTTAACCAATGACTCAATGCATCAACGCAATATGGTGATTGAGTGTAAAAGGATGCTCGCTGATAATAAAGACAATGAGACCAAAACACTTAAATGGGTTTTTCTCATTCCACCGAATCTATAGATCAGAAGACCCTTTCTTCTTATTATAGAGTTGATGGTGAATTACAGGAAGGAAATAACATCAAATGGCGTGGAAAACGCAAATGGTGTGAAGGGCAGGCCGAACCGGAAACTCATGAGTCGCAATTTTGTGTCTGGCCCAATGATCGTGAGTCTAACAAAGGGCAATCCATGTTAGAAACCTTGGCTGGGGATGTACTTGCTTCAGCAGAAGGGCTGGGTGAAGAGTATATCAGATTGCATCAATTTGAAAAAGGGTATAATATAGTTGATAAAATGATCATCCCAGTTATCGTAACTAATGTCGATTTGTTTATTTGCAAATTCAAACCTGAAACTTTAGACCTCTTGTCAGGCACATTAAAGGAGGAAAATGCTGAGGTAGAGAAAGTGCCCTACATTCGGTTCAGAAAGACACTGACAAAATCTTATTCAGAGTTTTTAGGTTCACTTCGTTTAGCGAATAAGGCTAGAGAACGAACTGTATTTATTGTTAATGTGGAACACTTAGTCGATTTTTTGTCAAAATGGAAATCTGATTTTTGGAATCACTAATTTCCGCCAATAAAACAGAGAACGCTAAGTTCTACAATAGCCAACAAAAAAGCCCCGGCTCAGTGAGCCGGGGCTTTTTGCGAAGAACATGTAATTAAAACCGAGCAAGGCTCCCGTTTGTTGCGCACTTGCCAAATAATCTCACTATTTTTCAGAAAATGTGACTTTCTGAAAATGAAGCAACAAAACATTTATGAATTGGCCATTTGGCAGCGGCCCGCGTTGCAGGAGCTTCGTCGGCGCGAACCCTCGGTGGTGTTTTTTTCTAACCTCAAGAAAACGATTGAAAACCTCACCAGTGCCTTAGCGTTGCACGGTTGGGAACCCGCCCTTAACTATTCGGCGGTCTATCGAAGCGTGAATCTGAAGGGTAAATTTTCGCAGGATTACGCCGTGGAAGGGATTGTGTTTTTTCGGGTGGTGATCGGCAGGAAGATTCTCAACCCCGTTTTGCCGATGCTGGAAATCGACGATAAACCCCGAAAACCACGGAGATTGAGGTGATGGGCCAATTTATTTTTTATCATGGCACCGGCCACCCGGCCCGAGGTTAGGAGGGACCTTGTATTTCGCCACCCAGCAAGGTCCCTCCTACGTCGGGATGACAAAAAATGGTTTGATAAAAAGTACGCCCGATCAATCCGGGTACTCGTGCGGGAGCGGAATGCCCAGACGCTCATTCCAGGGTAGGCCGTGCTGGTTGAGCAGGGCCATGTACGGATCGGGGTCCAGTTGTTCGCAATTCCAGACGCCCGGTTTCAGCCAGGTACCGTCGCACATCAGTTTGGCCCCGATCATCGCCGGAACGCCCGTCGTGTAGCTAACGCCCTGGGCCTGCACTTCCCGCCAGGCATCCTGGTGCTGGCAGTTGTTCCAAACGTAGTAAGTCAGTTCGCCGCCGTCTTTCCCGATGCCCTTGATCTGACAGCCAATGCTGGTTTCACCGGTGTAATTTTCGCCCAAATCGCCCGGCTCCGGCAGCACCGCCTTCAGAAATTCAAGCGGAATGATGTCCTGCCCCTGAAATTTAATGGGCTGAATGCTGGTCATGCCCACATTTTGCAAAACCTGTAAATGCGTAATGTATTGTTGCCCGAAGGTCATCCAGAACCGGGCGCGTTTAAGAGTCGGGAAGTGTTTGACCAGCGATTCCAACTCTTCGTGGTACAGCACGTAACTTTCCTTCGGCCCGATACCGGGGTACTCGATGGGCTTGTGCTGGCTCATGGCCTCAATCTCGATCCATTGCCCGTTTTCCCAGTATTTACCCGGCTGGGTGATTTCCCGAATATTGATTTCGGGGTTAAAATTGGTGGCGAAAGCCTTCCCGTGATCGCCCGCGTTGCAGTCGATGATGTCGAGGTAGTGCATCTCGCGAAAATGGTGCTTGGCGGCGTAGGCCGTGTACACCTGCGTGACGCCGGGGTCGAAGCCGCTCCCAAGCAACGCCATCAAACCCGCTTTTTCATAGCGATCCTGATACGCCCATTGCCAGGAATACTCAAATTTGGCGATGTCTTTGGGTTCGTAGTTGGCGGTGTCAAGGTAGTGTACACCCGTTGCGAGGCAGGCATCCATGATGGGCAAATCCTGGTAGGGCAGCGCCACGTTGATCACCATAAATGGCTGGTAATCACGAATCAGCGCGACCAACTCGGCCACGTGGTCGGCGTTGATGCTGGCCGTTTTTATCTCCGTCGGCAAGCCAAGCGCGGCGGCATCGGCGGCAATTTTATCACACTTCGTTTTGGTGCGGCTGGCCAGTAGAATGTCCGAAAATGTATCGGGGTTCATGGCGCATTTTTTGGCCACGACGTTCCCCACGCCCCCGGCACCGATGATGAGTACTTTTTTGCTCATGGAATTAGAACTGAGTCGGAATAAGTTTGCAGTGAATCTGGACAAAAGTAAATGTTTGCCGTGAAGACTACGGCAAAATCTTGACACGTTCTTTCCACCGGCTACTCCGTAAGGCGTAACAAAAATGAAGGACGAACCTCTTGGCCCGTCCCTCCGAATTACACTCGTGACGTGATTATTTTTTGGCGATTTAGCCCGTCAATTCCTCGACCAGGTCCGGCGAACCGATGTACAGAGCCACTCGTTGGTGCAGACTTTCGGGCCTGATTTCCAGGATGCGCTGGACGCCGTCGGTCGCCGCGCCACCGGCTTGCTCAATTAGAAAGGCCAATGGATAGCACTCGTACAACAGGCGCAGCTTGCCCTCCGGCGCTTTGCGGGTGGGTAGAGGTATACGCCGCCTTTGAGCAGGTTTCGGTGAAAGTCATCGACTAAGGAGCCGATGTAACGGGCGGCAAAGCCGCGAGTTCGATACCCTGCGATGTGCTGTTGGATGGATTCGGGAAATTCGTGCAAGTTGCCTTCATTGCAGGAGTACATTTTGCCCGTTGCCGGAGTCGTGATGGCCGAATGCGAAAGGAAGAATTCGCCCAATGAATTTTCGTACGTGAAGCCGCTGACGCCCTGCCCCGTGGTGTAAACCAGAATCGTGGACGAGCCGTACAGAATGTACCCAGCCGCTACCTGAGCCTCGCCCCCTTGCAGGAAATCGTCAATCGTGACATCGGAACCCTGCGCTGAGCGGCGTCGGTAAATGAAAAAAATGGTGCCAATCGACACGTTGACGTCGATGTTGGAGGAGCCGTCGAGCGGGTCGATGGCCACGACGTATTTGCCCCACTCATTGCCCGTGCAAATGATCTCTTCGACTTCCTCCGAGACGATTCCGGCCACTTCACCCCCGTTTTTCAAGGCCTGGATAAACCGGATGTGCGCCACCATGTCGGGCTTCTGCTGGTGTTCGCCCTGCACATTTTCAGTGCCCAACGCGCCGGTGATATCGCCCAGTCCCGCCCGGTTAATTTCCCGGTTTACAATTTTGGCCACCAGTGCCATGTCGCGCAGCAATTGCGACAATTCGCCCGAGGCAATGGGCGATTGTTCCTGGCCCCGCTTGATGAAGCGGTCGAGGGTAACCCCGACGGGCAGTGCAAGTTTTTCTTCAACACTCATAACCATTGGGCGGATTTGGAGTGAAAAGACCGGGTTGACAACGAACTGTTTTGTACTGGGAAAGCGAAATTTAAACGCTTTTTTACTCAACAAATTAAGGAATCAATTTGCAGTTTTTTTGGCGGATTTGCCCAATTTATTAATCTTCCAAAACCGGCTCCGGCGCACTCAGCAGCACGTCGATGCCTACCCAGTCGGCATAGGCCCGAAAGTTGTTCCGGAATGCCCAGGCAAGTTGATTGGCCTGTTGGTCGTAGGCCATTTTATTGGTCCAGGTGTTGCGCGGGTCGAGTAAATCGGTGGGTACGCCGGGGCAATGGGTCGGCATCATGATCCCGAAAACCTCGTGGGGTTGGAACGGCACATTACTTAACTTTTCCTGCAAAACCGCCGTAATCATCGCGCGGGTGTGCGGCAATTTGATCCGTGACCCCACCCCGTAGGCGCCACCCGTCCAACCCGTGTTGATGAGCCAGACATTCACGCCCTGACTTCTGATTTTTTCGCCCAGCAAAGTTGCGTATTTTACGGGGTGCAGCGGCAGAAACGCCGCCCCAAAACACGCCGAAAACGTCGCCTGCGGCGCATCGATGCCCATTTCGGTACCCGCCAGCTTGGACGTGTACCCCGACAGAAAATAATACATCGCCTGCCCCGGCGTCAGCCGGGCAATGGGCGGCAGCACCCCGAACGATTTTTAGCCCACTTTTTACCCGATGCGGGTATTCCCAACGCCGATTTTGCCGAAAGCATTCTCACCACGCGGTATGGCTACCGCATCGAACGCTACAC
>JAJAZB010000256.1 GCA_026785975.1 Cytophagaceae bacterium
ACCGAAAGCCAGCGAAAGGGCCAATTCGGAACGTGGTGACGGTTTTTGACAGCAGTTTGCATTATTTTCGTAGTGGCGGGGTAGAGTCGCGGCAAGTCAGATTGAAGCGGGTGGTGTTGCCCGAAGATGCCCACTCCTACGCCCGAATCCTGATGCACGTGTCGCTGGCCTGCACCGAAAAAGGCTGCGATCCCTGGGACCAGGTCGGGCAGATTTTCGTCCACAAAAACGGGGAAATCATTGAACTCGGGCGCTTCATCACACCCTACGGCGTGGCCTGCAAACCCTGGATCATCGACGTGACGGATTTCAAAAGTGTCTTGCAGGGCAACTGCCTCATTCAATCGTACATCCGGGCCTACTCGGCAGTGGGTTGGAAGCTGTCCGTTTCGTTTGAGTTCCTGGAAAATGGGCCAAATCCCTATCCCTACCAGAAACTTACGTCGCTTTGGCAACACGATTACCTACTTTACGGCGACGAGCGGTCGGCGGCTCAACTCCCCGATACCCGGCTTCAACTCAACCCCCGAACGCGGGCCGTGGCGGTGCGGCACACCATCACGGGACACGGGCAGGACAACGCCGACAATGCCGCCGAATTTGCCCGAAAAACCCATTTTCTAATCCTGAAAAAGGCGGGGAAACCCGACAGCACGGTTATTAAACACCTGCTTTGGCGGAGCGATTGCGACAAAAATCCCTGTACCTTTCAGAAAGGCGCTTACGCCATCAGCCGGGCGGGTTGGTGCCCCGGCCAGGAGGTCAGGCCGTTTTCGGTGAATCTGCCGGTGAGTAAAGAAAGTTTTACGCTCGGCTACCACTTTCAGCCGTATCGAAATCAGCGGCCGTACACCAGCAAAGACTACGTGAGTATGCCGAACTTCCTGATTCACAGCTACCTGGTCGAAAAAAGTGATTCGCTGCTGGCCTCCGCTATGTACCGCAACGTGGCCTGCGAGCGGGTTGAAGTCCGGGGGGAGACTATTCAGGTTCAGATTAGAAATACCGGTACCGAAACCATTGATAAACTCAACCTGCATTGCTCGCTCAACGGCAAGACCTTCGCCCGGCAGTTTTTCGTGGAATCGCTCAAACCCAACGAAGCCAAGACGTTTACGTTCAAAAAACGCCTGCCAGTTTCGCCCGACAAAACGACGGCGTTGTCGGTGTTGGCGGACCTTGAAGGCGATGAAAATGTGAACGACGACGTGGTTTCAGGGATCAGTTATCAATACAAATCAAGCGTTGGAGCGGCCCGCCGCGCGGTTGAAAAGCCTGATCATCTTTCAGATCGAGGGAGCATTTTTAGGGGTGTCGTCGGATCGGGCGTCGTCCGACGACTTAAAAAAATTTAGAGACTGGGGAGTGAACTGGTCAGAAAGGTGATTAATAAGCTGTTTGAGTTAATCTTTAGGACTGCAAAAGGTGCTTTTCATCCAGAATGGGTGGTAAAAAATCCTCATTTAGTGCTCCTAACCTCCGGTTTTTTACCACCTATTCTGGATGAAAATCCCTCATTTTCGTTTCCAAAATTTAACTCAAACAGCTTCTAAACCATTTCAAGTAATAAGGATCAAAATTTAGTAAAGTTGCTTAATCTCCATTTCGCCATGCACCCCTTTTTACCAACATCCATTTTGTCGTTTCGTCTTCCCCAAACATCCGCTCTTTTTCACCGCAAAATCTGGTTCGTTTCCTTACTTTTTACCCTGCTGAGTTGGGCCGGAATCGGGAACGAGGCCGTTGGTCAAAGCCTGCGGTTTAGTCGGGAGGAAGAAGGTTTTATCCTGCGAAACAGTGAAAATGTAGTGCGAACCGATTCCTTCACGGTCGAAGCCTGGATCAATTCACCCCACTGGCGTAATGCCTGGTGGGAAAACACGATTGTCAGCGTCGATGAGCGCGAACCCCGGAAGGGCTTTGTCATGAGCGCCGGGGGCCGGCGTGGGGGCGCTGGGCAACTTTGTTTTTCAATGATTAGTCGGGAGTCCAGAGTAGAAATCGTCTCACCTCCGCTCTTGGAAACGGGCCGTTGGTATCACGTGGCCGCTGTAGTTGAGCAACCCAGGGTGACGCTTTACATCGATGGGCGGAAGGTCGCTCAGTCGGACCTGATGCCGGGGTATATGCCGGGTAGTCAGCCCATCCGGATTGGGAGCAGTGCATTGCCCTACCGATGCATGAACGGGGCCATCGATGAAGTACGGATTTGGAATAAAAGCCGTACTCAGGCCGAAATTCGGCGGGATAAGTCGGCGGCCCTGCGCGGTACCGAGCCGGGGCTGGTGGTGTACTTTCCGATGGAAAAAGCAACGGGCCGCAGCTACCCAAACAAGGTCGCCAGTGATGTGATTGGTGAGTTTGAGAATTCGGAAAGCAGTTTCTGGGCAAAAGACTACGAACCCATCCCGACCGACGTGGGCATTGAGCAGATCGAGGGGCCGGACGTGTTTACGGCGCAACAAGGCCCACGACGGATCAAGGTAGCCGTGCGCAATTACGGCACCCAGGCCGTTGACCAGATTCCACTGGTTTATCTGATGAACGGAAAAGAAATATTGAGGGATACCCTCCGAAAAACCCTGGCGGCGGGGGCGAGTTACGCCCACAAAACCAGGGTACTCGTCGATTGCGCCCCCGCTGATTCCACTCAGTTGGTGATCCGTACCGCCTTGCCGGGCGACGTTTGGACCCGAAACGACACGGCGAAAGTTTGGTACCGAAAGCAGGCGCTTAGATCAGCCAAACGGGTACTGGTCTTTGATACGACTCTGCATAATTTTGGCGCGGGTGCCGTCGAACCCTTTCAATTCAGGCGGGTGATTTTGCCCGAAGATAACCGAAAGTACAGTCGAATCCTGATGCACGTCCGGGTGACCTGCCCCAAAACGGGCTGCGATGAATGGGACCGGGTCGGGCAGATTTTCGTCCACAAAAACGGGCAGACGTACGAACTCGGGCGCTTCATCACACCCTACGGCGTGGCCTGCCAACCCTGGACGATCGACGTGACCGATTTTAAGAGTTTGTTGCAAGGCAACTGCCTGCTACAGTCGTACATCCACACGTTTACCCTGAAGGGTTTGAAACTAACGATGTCGCTGGAGTTCGTTGAGGGGGGACTAAATCCGTATCCCCACCAGAAAGTCACCGCGCTCTGGCAAACGGATCGATTTATTTACGGCGATGACCGATTCAGCACCCAATTGCCGGTGGCCCGGATTCAGCCGAACCCGAAAACGCGGGCGATTACGTTCCGGCACACGATGACGGGCCTCGGCCAGGGCAACACGGACGGAGCCGGTGAATTTGCCCGGAAAACGCATCTGCTGGTGTTGAAAAAAGAAGGCAAACCCGACAGTACCGTCATTAAACACCTGCTCTGGCGGGGTGATTGCGACAAAAATCCCTGTTCGTTTCAGAAAGGCTCGTACACCATCAGTCGGGCGGGTTGGTGCCCCGGCCAGGAGGTTAGGCCGTTTTCAGTGAATTTGCCGACGGGAACCGGCGCGTTTACCCTCGACTACCGATTACAACCCTACAAAAATCTGAAGAATACGGACTACAACAACGGTACGCACACCCCGCCGCATTTTTGGATTTACAGTTATTTGATTGAGAAGAGTGACTCGCTGGCGGGTTTCCTGACCCATACCAACATTCGCTGTCAGCGGATCGAGGTTGTCGATAATTTCGTTCGGGTTTGGGTAGTCAACAATGGCACCGAAACCATCAGCGGCTTTAGTCTCCACGGGTTTGTCGATGGCGTGGCGTATACTCAGGAGCGTATTGCCGTTTTTTTGAAACCCAACCAGGAGCGCGTTATCACCCTCAGCAAACGCCTGCCCAATCCGACGGGTACACCTTACAAATTGGCGGTGATGGCGGAACTTGAGGGGGATGAAAACGTCAATGACGACGTGGCCACGCTCACTAAATAAAAATTCACGAACGAACACTCGGTAATTCAGTATTTATCATTTTCTTTGTCAGGCAATTACCTCTTTTCAAATCCTCCAATAATTCTATGAAAAACCTGCTACTTTTCCTGCTTCTGAGCGTGTTGGTTGTGCCCGCCACGCTGGGCGAAGGCGAAAACCCCAGAAAGTCCGCCAGTGTGATGCCCACCTGCCCGGCTGATCGAACGCTTAGATTTTCCCAAATCGACGATTCGGATATTCCTTCGCAAGTGTCGGCGGCACCCACCAAATGCTCAAGGCTCATCCTTTTAGAGCCTGCCCCCGTGAATTGCGATGGGTGTACTTACACCACATCGTTCTCGAAGGGTAGCCAAACCCTCTCGTTTACGTCCTCCGCCGTTAACAACAACGACGGGGGCTACTTTCCCTTCGGTACGGGGGAGACCGTCGTGACCGTGAGGGCCTTCAATAGCAAGGGTAATAATGTAAATACCTGTACCTACAAGATAAGATTGGTTGACGATGAGGCCCCGGTGCTCAGTGCTCCGCCTCAGTTGACGGTAAAGAAAACGAACCGCATGCCCGACCTGCGCAACGTGGTGGATGTGGATGAAGACTGCGACTTTACGCTAACCCAAAGTCCCGCGCCGGGGAAGTCTATTTCGGGTAATCCCAGTTCCGTTTTGATTACTTTTACTGCTGTTGATGCCAGTGGGAATCCGAGTGAACCCCGTTCACTGACCTTAAATCTTGTCAATTCCACTCCGTTTGACAACGTGGCGGTATCGCTGCCCAATGTCTGCGACCCCCGAAACCTGGCGGCTACGTTGAGTGGTCTGCCGCCCAACGGTAGTTTTACCATTTCTTACAAAATAAATGGAGTTGACCGGGAGGGGAGTTTTTTCTCCGATGCGAATGGAGGAGTTAGGATAGACCTCGGTTTGGATGACGGAAGCGGTGCCGGTCTGAAGATGATTACGACGATTGAGATTTACTCCTGGCAGCATGGTTTTCACAACTCACGCGTTTTTGTCAATAAAACCGCAACGGCTAAGGTGGGCCTAACCCTGTCGAGTTCGCCAACAGTATCGGGCGTACCCGTCTGCGCGGGGAGCAGCCTGACGCTCAATTTCAACGTTTCCTGCGCCGGGCCTACCGGCGAATTACACGCCCTGCTTTCCAACGCCAGCGGTAGTTTTGCCAGCGGTACCACCGATTTGGGGCCGGTCGAACCCGGTAGCCACCCGCTCCTGATTCCGGGCAGTGTGCCCGCCGGGGCGGGTTACCGCTTCCAAATCACGGTAACGGCCACGTTCTTGGATGGTGTTGACCGTAACGCCACTTCGGCGGCCTTCCGCATACGGGCTTGTGACGCACCTCCCGGAAATTCTCGTCTGGCCGCTGAAGCCAGTGCCGAAGAACCAACGGGTTTGCAGGTCAGCGTCAGTCCCAACCCCACCGGGGGGCCGTTGCGCGTACGGATGCAGGGCGCGTTGGGCCAGACGTTGAAAGTAGAACTCTTCAACGGAGCGGGGCAGGCTATTCGCCAGCAGAATCTGGAGAAAGCCCAGGCTGAAGAAAACCTCAACTGGGACATAAGCCGTCAGGCGCCGGGGCTGTATTTGCTGCGCGTGAGTTCGGCGAAGGAAGCCAAAACGGTTAAAGTCGTCCGGTAAAAAATTAGTAGCTTCGCTTGAGTCCTGCTCTCCCGCCAGATGGGAGCAGGACTTATTTTTTTGTGCTTCGGCAGGAGCAATTTAGT
>JAJAZB010000257.1 GCA_026785975.1 Cytophagaceae bacterium
AGCACGACGGGTGTTTGAGGCCGTTTGTTCCTGCGAATTAACCTGAGTGTCTTCCATCGGCACCGGTTGCTGCTGTTGAACGAGCGGAGCAGGCTGCGTAGCCGGGGCCTGCACCTGAATCTCGACTGGTGTTTCCACCTCAGCCTGCGGCACCACCTTCTTTTGCGTGGTGACCTTTGGCTTTGTGGGTTTACCCTTTTTTTTCGTCTGCGCCAGCGCGCCCGTTGCCAGTACCAGGACGGCGAAGGCCAAAGCGGTCAGAATGCGAAGCGTTTTCATGCCAGATAATAGTTATCGTGAAGAATATTCGTAAGGAATAAGTAGGGGTGCTTCGCTATGGGGATTGTTTTATGGTGTTTAGTTAGTCCCATCCGGCAATTTTAAACTGCCGAATGGGACTAACTGAAAATCATTAATTCAACGAAATTTGAACAATCCTATTGCCAATATTGACTGGGGAAATATTCCCCTGGAAATTTTTGCGCTGACAGCCCTTAACTTCTACCACGTAACGGTCGCCAGCTTGGGCAGTCTGCGCTAATCCACTAATCGAACCGCCACCAGACAAAGAAATATTACCGATTCGCCGATTACCGCGCACAAGACTTACAATAACTTCGGTTACACGATACTGGGCATCCTCCGGATTAGTCGCCTTAAAGTCTGGGTCGGCTACTGCCCGAACATCAATAGAACGCAACGACGAAGCACTCATACCTTGCTTTTCGTTAACGGGTGCTCCATTACTAAACACGACAATATCGGGCTTAGGAACCAGGCGTACTTTGAAGTTTTCTTCACCCAGTACGTTACCCTGGTTGACAACCCGCATACTCACCCGGTTTGAGTTGGGTACAATCGTCAATTTACCACCGCCGCCGGAGATAATCTGAGCGCCCGAAGCCGGAAACGAAGGTTGCCAGAGCGCTCCCAACTGCGGACTGACAAAATTGAGTTTGTTCGCGCAAGCCAGGTACAGCGGCGGCAAGGTTCCCGACTCGATGCTGTACGTCGCTTTTGCCACAAAGTACTCGCCCGTTACCGTCAGGGTTTTGGTCTGCCCGGATGGGTCGTTGTACGAAATGTTACCCGTGTAAACCTTGCGGGCTAATCCCTTCGAATCGTAAGCGCCGCCCTGGGCCGTGAACTTGATAATCGCTTTACCGTCTTTCACCGGTACCGCCGCGCCATTGAAACTCATCCGGGGCGTAATGCCACTCGATGAGGCCGCAATAAACATCTCGGCTTCAAACGGCGTACCCGCCACCACGGTGTTGGATTTGGCCGAAATCATCCCGAAAATCTTATCAAACTTTACTTCTTTCGCGCCCACTTTGGCGGCCAACTGGTCGAGCACGGTGTTTTCGTACCGACGAATTTCTGATTGCTTCTGGCTCAACACGGCCAGGGCGGCGGGCACGGGCGTTTGGGCGAAATTCAACTCGGCGAAATCCTTGCGGCGTTGTTCCGTGCTGAGGTTGGCAATCGGGTCTTCGCGCGCGTCCAGCGCAAGCGGAGCAAATTTGGTGCCGGGGTCAGCGTACTTGCTCAACCCCAGTACGTACTGATTCATGCGGTCTTTCAGGGGGTAGGCTTTGCCCTTACGATTCGAATTACCCACCATCAAAATCGCGACGCGCTCTTCTTCCTTTGGATTGTTGATATTGCCTTGTTCGTCGAGGCCGCCACCGGCATCCTGAATAATTTCCGTTTTGATGGCATCTATTTCGCCTACCATCGCGTTGGAAACCTGCCGGACTTCATCGGCTTTTTTCAGTACGTCCTGATAAAGTGCGGGATTACTCGACTTGGCTACCGTTTCCTTGATGTTGGTTACATCGTTCTGGTTTCTTTCGCTCGACGACGCGTTGGCCGTTTCAAGGCTTCGGTTGAGTAGGGTAAACTTTTCGATCAGCGCTGAGCTCACTTGCAGGGCAAGCATCGCGGTCAGCACCAGATACATCATCCCGATCATCTTCTGCCGGGGTGTCTCTTTAGCACCTGCCATATTCTTTTGTGGGAAATCTTAAGTTAGTGAAAAGTGAAGAGTGAAAAGTGAAAAGTGAAAAGTTGACAAGCAACGTGCTCTTCAACTTTTCACTTTTCGCTCTTCATTTTTCACTGAGTATTGCCTTTCATCGCCGACAGCATACTGCCGTAAACGTTGTTGAGCGAGGTCAAATTATTGGTCAGTTTGGAAAGCTCATTTTTAAACTGCTGCGTATCCTTGCTGGCCGAAGCCATGTTTTCCATCGCCAACGAAAGATTGCCGTAGAAAGCATTCATCGCCTTGAGGTGCTTGTTGGTATCCTGCAATTCGAGTTCGTACACGGCGTTCAAGGCGCCCATTTTCTTGGTTACTTCCTGAAGCCGCGTCCGGTACTCCTTGGCATCGAGCGAGGCATTCGCCATTTCCGATAAAGCCGATACCGTTGTGCCATACGATTTATTCATCTCAACCAGCGACCCCGAAGCAGCCCGCACATTCTTGGCGTATTCGGTGGTTGCCACGGTCGCATCCGTAATCTGCCCGATTTTACCGACTGTATCCGTCAAGCTACGCAGGCCGGTGCCGAGGTTATTAAAGACATCCGGTGTGATTTTGGCGTTGGCGATCATGTCGTCCATTTTCGCCGTCAGTCCCAGGTTTGAGGTGCTACGGGTGGGCAACTCGCCTTTGTAATCCTCCGCCAGTTCAGGATAAACCCGCTCCCAGGCGTAACCCGTGTCGTTTCGTTGAACAAACGTTTGCAACGCAAACATCAAAAAGATAAACGATTCGGTAATCATCCCGACGTTGAGCATGGTGTCGGCCCCGTCGTAATGTTGAATTTTAAAGAGTGCGCCCAGGATGACGATTGCCGCACCCACGCTATACATTACGGGCAGAATTTTGTCAAAAAAGAAGCTTGATTTCTGAGCAGCCATGAGTTAAAAGAAAAGTTTTACTTAAAAATTGGTTGTCGGTATTTAAAGCAATTTAAAATGAGAAGTCTTACGTTTTGCACTGTAAGTCAGTCACTTGTAATTTTCTTTAACCGTTAAAAAGAAACAGTTTATCTAGAAAAAGGCACTGAAAAAACCGGTAGGGCTTCGGGCGGGTCCCCACCGGTTTCGTAAAGTCAATTAAATACTACCGAAACTCACGCCCCGACGAGCGGCCCAGGTGCTCCATCGCGCACCGGAAACCAATGTAGGAGCGCGTCGACGTTTCGTATTCCCAGGAGCGGGTACCCGTTTCCAGGAAATAAGCGACATCTTTCCAGGAGCCACCGCGTACAATCTTGCGGGGTTCGTTGGGGTCGTTGTTAATCAGGTTCAAATCCCAGGTAAAAACTGTCGAAGCATCGGCATACGAGTCCAAACACCACTCGGCCACGTTGCCCGACATATTGTAAAGACCAAAATCGTTCGGATTGTAGGAATTAACCGGAGCGGTGTAGGCGTATCCGTCGGCATCGTAGTTACCGCGCTGGGGCTTGAAGTTCGCCAGCAGACAGCCTTTGCCGTTGGCTACGTAGGGGTTGCCCCAGGGATACTTGGCCGAGGCCTTGCCACCCCGGGCCGCCCACTCAAATTGCGCCTCGGTGGGCAGTTCAAACTTCGGCGTCATAAATTGTCCTTCCGAAGTCCGGTATTCGTTGAGCACTGCGGTGCGCCATTTACAGAAATCGCGGGCACCAAGCCAGCTTACACCCACCACCGGGTACATATCGAAAGCAGGGCTGGAGTAATAGTATTCCGTCATCGGGTCGCCATTATGATACGTGAAATCCTTGCGCCACACGGTGGTATCGGGGTACAACTTGGTCATAATGTACTCTTCCCCCAGCGTCGAAACCGAGTCGGTCAGCATGGCATTGACGAACTGCCGATACTCATTGTTGGTGATCTCGGTGTCGTCCATGTAAAACTGACTGATAGTCACGCGCTTGTTGAAGCTCACTTGCGTAGCTGCCACGTCTTCATCGGCCTGGCCCATCATAAATGAGCCTGAAGGGATCATCACCATACCCAAGGGCGTGGGCTGCTTGAAACCTTTGCGTTGGGTAGCGGCAACTTCCCCGTTGACGATGCCGACATCACCCCGGCCACGGCCTCGGCTTTTGCTCCCTCCGCCGGCGGCACCGTCTTTGCCCCCGTCTTTTTTGCCGCCGAAAAATCCACAACTCTGCAAAAGCACCAGCGGTGCCATTACCAGAATGCCCGCCACAATTTTTCTAAAATAAACCCGATGGTTCATACGGTTTGGTCGTTTGACTGTACTTTTTCAATTCAGCTACAAAACGGAATTTCCGGTCAAATTATATGTAGTCTCCAGAAATTTGTGCAAAACAGGAACTATGTCGGCAATTCTGCATAAGCACTTGGGGCAAAAATAAGAAAAAAAGCAGTTTAACCACGTTCTACCGTTAATCTTTACTTACCGGTTAGGACAAGAACTTTGCCAAAGTGACTTGTTCATAAAAAATTATTCTGCGTCAATACCGGAATCTCGGCGAACGAACGATGCTGCGGCGCGTCACCTTAGGTGCTGGTAGCGCATACCCGAGCATAATTTCGTGCGAGGTAGGTGCTTTGGCCCCCTGCCCACCAACGACGTAATCGAAGGCGTATCCCAACCGCAACGAATTGTCTTTCAATAAATTGATTCCGATCAGTGCAATCACTGCGTCATTCGAGCGGTACTGAATTCCCCCCCAGTATTTATCCTGAATCGTGGCCAGTACACCGCCCTCCACTGAAAACGTAGTGAAGTCACTTTTTAGTAAAACGGAAGGCGTCAGTTCCACCGATTCAGTCAGATAATAGCGGTACCCCCCGTGGGCATATACGGTGGATTTGAGGGGATTGGTTGCCCGGTCTAGGCCGTATTTATACTGCGAGGCCAGCAAATGGTTGACGGCGACTCCGGCAAAAAAGGCGGAAGCGTTGTAGTAAACGCCAACCGCCAGGTCGGGCTGGGTTTCATTGATTTTCCCCGTCCCGATGAGCGGATCACCCGGTTCGCGGGGACGCAGGCGGTCGAAGTCGATGGATTTATTGTAAAGTCCACCCCGCACACCCAGCGATAACTGACCGCCCCGGAGCGGAAGCCGGTAGGCGTAGGAAACCTGTATTTCCTGGTTGGATTGCGGTCCCAGGCGGTCGTTGGTGGCGTAGAACCCAATGCCACTGCGGATGCTGCTGAGGGGCATTTGTGCCGAAAACAGTTGAGTGCTGGGTGAACCACCATCGTCAAAACTACCCTGATAACCAGCCCACTGCGTACGGTGCATCAACTGAAAGCGGATCAGCCCATCGGAGCCAGCGGTAGCCGGGTTGAGGTAAAGTTGATTGAAAAGGTACTGACTAAACTGGGTATCCTGCTGAGCCAATGCCGGAATGCTCGTCAGCAGGGCCAGCAGGAGAATTGGTATGTAATGGTTTCGCATAACGAAAAGACAAAATCAATGGGCTAAAAGTAGCAAACCTGCGGCATTTCCAAGCAAGGCTCGTTTTTGTTCGAACCGGAATTCGTTTTATCTAACGGTCAAACCGACACTTTGTTATGTAAAATCACCGGTGGGAAACCGGCTTGGATGATTTTCGTTTTAACGTAGAATTGGCCCGATGTACTACAAAGTTTGTTCAAAAAATCCTGCAATTTGCCGTTCCAACTTTCTACCTGTGGCCTCTTTGAAGCGGATCTCATTAAAAAAACGTTCCGCAGTGTGTCCGGCGTTTTATCGACTCTTCGTTACAACCCATACAGTAATTATCTGCTGAGTAGTTATTTTCAGAATCTGAACATCTTGTGGAAAAGTTAAATACCTCAATGCAGCAAAAAGCCCTCGCCTACCTCGCCCAGGATCCAAACTTACGGCCCCTCGTCGAAACGATTTCCTTGCCTGAACCTCAGTCTTCGGGCGACGTGTACTACAGTTTGCTGGATTCGATCGTCTCCCAACAGTTGTCCGTGAAAGTGGCCGACGTGATTTTCAAGCGCTTTCTCCAGCTTTTCCCAGGGGAATATCCGCACCTGCACCAAGTCCTCGCACTCGACAAAGATACGCTTCGTTCGGTGGGACTCTCCGGGCCGAAATCGGCCTATTTGCAGAATGCAGCCTTATTTTTTCAACAAGAGTCTCTGGAAAAAAAAGACTGGGCCGAACTTTCGGACGAGGAAATTGTGACCTTTTTGAGTCAAATTAAAGGCGTAGGTCGTTGGACGGTCGAGATGATTCTGATGTTCACGCTGCAACGCCCCGACCTTTTCCCCGCCGATGATTTGGGTATTCAGCAGGGCATGATGCGGCTCTTCGGCCTCGAACGCGACCGTCACCTGAAAGCCCGCATGGTCGAACTGGCCGAACCCTGGCGGCCTTACCGCACCACGGCCAGCCGCTTGCTCTGGCGCTGGAAGGATGCCTGACGCCGTAGTTAACCAAGCGTAACGAACGTACTTTTTCGGCACAATGCGTATCTTTCACGTCTATTTTCTCTAAACCCGCGCCACTTCTTTAAACTCATGCGAAACCTTCTCCTTTTAGTCAGTCTGCTCCTGACCGGCCACCTGGCCAACGCCCAGAAATGGCAAAACCTGTTTGATGGAAAAACTCTTGCGGGCTGGCACACGCTTCCCGGTGGGCACTGGGAAGCGAAAAATGGCATGATCGTCGGTTTGTCGGAAAAAACGGACACCCGGCATGGCCTGCTGATTACGGATAAAAGCTACAAAAATTTCATCCTCAGCGTTCAGTACAAAGCCAACAAAGGCAACAGCGGGCTATATTTTCGGGCGGAGGAAGTCGGCGGCTGGGCCGGGGTAAGCGGGTTTCAAGCCGAAATTGACCCCGAAAAAGACGCCGGGGGCCTGTACGAAACCAACGGCCGGGCCTGGGTGGTGCAACCGACGCCCGAGCAGGTCAAAACCTGGTACAAACCCGGCCAGTGGAATACCATGACCGTGACCGCCAAAGGCCGCGACGTCGTCGTGACCGTCAATGGTCAGAAAACCGCCCGCCTTGACAATGATTCCGGCCGCACCCAGGGCCGCATCGCTCTGCAATTGCACGGGGGAATGGACATGGACGTTTTGTTCAAAGACCTTAAAATCAAACAACTTTAATCAACATTTAATCGCTTCAACGATACGTACTGCATGAAAAAACCGATTCTCCTGCTGCTGGCTCTCAGTGCCTTTCGGCCCGGAGTAAACGCACAAACTCCGCTACCGCTCAATGATCTGTCGGCCTTCAAATCGCCTTCCAAATCCTGGCGGATTGTAGGTGGTTTGACCGGAAACCCTACGGCCGCCAATTTCTCGACCCAACCCGGTTCGGGGGTGCTGCTGGCCCAGCCCGGCAAAACGCTCTACAATCCCGCCGATAACCTGCAAACGGTGATGGAACACGGCGACCTGCACCTCGAACTGGATTTTATGCTACCCAAAGGGGCCAACTCCGGCGTGTATTTGCAGGGACGCTACGAGGTTCAGTTGTTTGACAGTTGGGGGATTAAAACGCCCAACTACGGCGACGCGGGCGGTATTTATCAACGTTGGGACGAAAAACGTGGCGCGGGTCGCGAGGGGTTTGAAGGCTTCGCACCCCGGCAAAACGCCAGCCGTGCCCCCGGACTTTGGCAGCACCTGAGCCTTGATTTTGAAGCGCCAAAATTTGATGCCTCGGGTCGAAAAACCCGCAACGCCCGCTTTGTACGGGTTCTGCTCAATGGTACGCTGTTGCACGAAAACGTCGAACTCACTGGCCCGACGCGGTCGGCCATATCTACCGACGAGAAAGCCATTGGTCCCCTCATGCTGCAAGGGGATCACGGCCCGGTTGCCTTCCGCGATATTCGTTACGAGCGTTTCGAGAAAGGCCCGCTGACGACCGGTCCGGTTCAGTACCGGTTTTACAACGGGTTTTCAGAAACGATTCCCGGAACCTTCACCAAAAGCCCTGATGTACTTGGTTCTGCCAAAACGCTCAACATCAAATTAGCCCAAAATAACCAGTACGTTGCTGCTTTTGATGGAACCCTCACCGCCGACGTCGCCGGACCTTACGACTTCGACCTGCAACACAGCGAAATCGGTACGCTCGTGGTCGATGGGGATACTTTGCTAAACCGGGTCTGGGGCGATCGTCGCCTGATCCACGCGACCAAAAACCTGACGCCCGGCGAACACCGCTACTCAGTGCTGCTACGCAAGGGTCAGAACTGGCAAAAACCAGCTCTGGGACTATTCGTAAAACGCTCCGAAGGGTACCGCCAAGCCCTGCACGACCCCGCCTCGGTGCCGCAGCCGGAGCCGACACCCCTCATCGCGGTGCAACCCGGTGCCGAACCCGAACTGGTGCGGGCCTTCGTGTACAAACCGGGTTTTGGCCGGGGCGATGGGAATAAAAAATTGCGCGTGTTGCACGTGGGCGACCCGTCGGGGGTGCATTACAGCTACGACCTCGAACAAGCGGCTTTGCTGGATGTTTGGAAGGGTGAATTCCTGAACACGACCGATGCCTGGTACGAACGGGGCGAAGCCCAAACGGTGCAACCCCTGGGAACTGTTCTGCCGCTTTGGGGAACTACGCCCGTGGCGGTTTCGACCAACGCCCAAAACCCCAATCTGCCGGATTCAACCGCCGGAATCGTTTTCAAAAGCTATCGCCTCGATGAAGCAGGCCATCCAACGTTCCGGTATCAACTCGGCAACCTCGAACTGGTAGACCGCCTGACTCCCTACCAGGCCGGACGGGGCCTGAGCCGCGAGGTAACCGTAAACGGCGGTGGTGCGGTGGTGCGGATAGTCTGGGGCAAAACTATTCAATCGCTCGGCAATAATCTTTACCTCGTGGATGGGCAGTATTACGTGCAAATGGCGCAGAAAGCCAACGTCGTATCGGCCAACAACCGGCAGGAACTCGTCGCTACCGTAACCGCCGACGCGAGTACCGTCCGGTATGATTTGATTTGGTAAAACCAGAATACAAGTTCGATTTTAAGAAATTTATGAACGCCTGCTTTTCAATTTCAACAACATGAAGAAACTACTTTTAAGTACTTGGTTCCTGGCAACCGGCCTATGTTTCGCCCAGGGCCAAAAACCCGCTACCGAAGAAGATTTTTACCAACTCCGCACGTTGCCCATTCCCGAAAATGTGGTGTTGGAAGTCGGTGGCCTCGCGCCGCTACCCGACGGGCGCCTGGCGGTTTCGACCCGGCGCGGCGAAATCTGGATGGTCGACAATCCGTACATGACCAACGGCACGCAGCCGCACTACAAGCGGTTTGCTTCGGGTTTGCACGAAATCCTGGGCCTCAATTACAAAGACGGCTCGTTTTACTGCGCCCAACGCGGCGAACTCACCAAAATCACCGACGACAACGGCGACGGGCGGGCCGACCGCTACGAGGCCATTGCGCAACTCCCCATCACGGGCAACTACCACGAGTACAGCTACGGCCCGCTCTTCGACGCCGATGGCAATATGTTCGTGTCCCTGAATGTGGCCTGGGTCGGTTACGGAGCCAGTTTGGCCAAGTGGCGCGGTTGGATGGTCAGGATTTCGCCGGACGGAAAAATCGAACCCTTCGCCGCCGGGTTACGCTCCCCGGCGGGCATCAACCTCAACAAAGCCGGTGATTTATTTTTCGCTGAAAACCAGGGCGACTGGGTCGGGTCGGGCAAAGTGACGCACCTGCGTAAAGGCGATTTTGCCGGTCATGCCCGCAGCCTGGCGTGGTCGGGTGAACCGGATTCGCCGATTAAACTCAAGTACAACGATGTACCCAACACGGGTGCGCCCATCGCCGAAATCTGCAAAACCATTCCGGGGTACAAATACCCGGCCGTGTGGTTTCCCCACTCATTGATGGGTATTTCGAC
Source organism: Cytophagaceae bacterium (assembly GCA_026785975.1). Lineage (GTDB taxonomy): Bacteria > Bacteroidota > Bacteroidia > Cytophagales > Spirosomataceae > JAJAZB01. Next base: position 9,875 of record JAJAZB010000257.1, read on the forward strand.
CGCCGACATGATCGAAGACCAAACCGGCGGCACGTTCGGCCCTTTTGACGGTCAGTATTTCGTAGCCGATCAGGGCCACAGCAAAGTCATGCGGATGTTCATGGAAAAGGTCAACGGCGAGTACCAGGGGGCTTGTTTTCCCTTCCGCGAAGGCTGGGAGTCGGGACTACTGCGGCTGCGCTGGGGCAACGACGGATCGCTGTTTGGGGGAATGACCTCGCGCGGCTGGTCGGCGACGGGGAAGGAAAACTACGGCGTTCAGCGCCTCGTCTGGACGGGCCGGATGCCCTTCGAAATGCGCGCCATCCGTGCCATGCCCGACGGATTTGAAGTTGAATTTACCAAACCCGCCGATAAAGCGACCGCGACCGACACGGCTAATTACAGCATCAGCGGCTTTACCTACAAGTACCACAGCACCTACGGCAGCCCGATTATCAACAACCAGCCCTGCCCGATTCGGGGCATCGTTTTGTCGGACGATGGGCTAAAAGCCCGCCTGGTCGTCGATGGCTTGCGCGACCATTACATCCACGAACTACGCGCCGAGGGCGTGAAAGCGGCAACTAGCGAGAATCTTCTCCACCCCGTTGGCTACTACACGCTCAATGCCATTCCAACGGGTGAAAAACTGGTTTTGACCGCTTCGACCAACCCGCACGCCGGGCACGCGATGGACAACGGCACTACCACTAAAAGCCCCGTACCCACCAAAGGAAAACCCGCCACGAAAGCACCCGCTGCCGCGCTTCGCAAAACGGCCAAGCGGGCCAACGCGCAGCCCGGCAACTGGCTCAACGGCCCCGATCAGGTTGTATCCGTGGGGACAAAGCCGGGCCTGAAATTCGACGTAGAAAAAGTAGAGGTGAAGGCCGGGGCGAAAGTGAAGTGGGTTTTCAACAACAACGACGACATGACCCACAACTGCGTCATCGTGGCCCCCGGTACGGTCGATGCCGTTGGTATGCAGGCCATCAACCTCGGCTTGAAAGGCTCGCAGTTGGAGTACATCCCCAACTCCCCCAACGTGCTGTACCACACGGGGTTGCTCCAGCCCGAAAGTTCCGAAACGATCTACTTCACGGCCCCCACCAAGCCCGGCGAGTACACCTTCGTTTGCACCTACCCCGGCCACCACACGTTAATGC
>JAJAZB010000258.1 GCA_026785975.1 Cytophagaceae bacterium
GATTGATTTAAAGGCGGCATCGTCCAGATAATCAGTGGCTTGTAAGAGCAGTAGCCAGTACTCCATTTCTGAGGCCTCTTTCAAGGCAATGTTCATTTTAGCGTGAAAATCCTTTCTGGATTGTCCGTGAATGGCTTCATGGACATTGGCCCCAATTGAAGTTCCCGCACGAAGTACCTGTTTGCTAAGGACGTATTCTTTCTTTTCTTCCGTCAAAAACTTATATAGTCTGACGACGCGTACCGCGAAAGCAAACGATTTCTGCCGAATAATACTGTCTTGTTTGAATTTCATTTCTGCCCGTTTTACTATGCCCTAATCTTCCGGGTAAGGAATAAAGACAAATCGGGTGAAATCAGCGTCGACGACGAAGAGGCAGGCAAATTCTTCCGCGTTTTTGTAATTCTCTTTGAACAACTCCACGGCATCCTCGGCGATGAGCCGCCGCTGAATAAACTCGTCGAGCATCGAGGCGTAGTAGCTCCAGTCGTTGTCCTGCTCAAAACGGCCCAGCAACAATGTGCCGATGGGTAACTGCTGTTGTGAGGTAACAAAAATGGGAAAATCGGAGAAACCCCGCTTCCGAATCTGGTAAGCGGCATCTTTCAGCAACTCCGCCACTTTGACGAAATCAGAGGAAATTTTCCCTAAATATTGCCCATTCAAATCCGGTGAATTAGGGGCATTGGAAAGCGCTTCAGGTTCGTCGATCATAGATTAGAATTAGGAATTACGAATTAGGAATTGAAAGACAGCTTTGTAAGTGTAAATCACGAATTGAATGATCCGATCCCGATGTATTAATTCCTAATTCGTAATTCCTAATTGAAAAGATATTCCTAATTGAAAGGTTACATCCTCGCCGCCATCAGCAGGCTGAGGTCTTTGTAGCGCATATTAAATTGTCGGGCCAGCGAGGCATTGGTCAGGGTGCCTTTGTAACAATAAACGCCTTTCATAAACCATTGGTTGGCAAACATCATCTCCTCGATACCGCCCAGCGTACCCGTTTGCAGCAAAAATGGCGTGAATACATTGCTCAACGCCGTGCTGGCCGTGTGTGCCACCCGCGACGCAATGTTGGGTACGCAATAGTGGATAACCCCGTATTTCTGAAAAATCGGGTTGCGGTGGGTCGTCATCTCGGAGGTTTCAAAATTACCGCCCTGGTCGATGCTTACGTCGATGAGTACGGTATCGGGCCGCATCCGCGAGACCATCTCCTCCGTCACAACCAGCGGACTGCGGCCTTCCTCGGAGCGCATCGCCCCAATCACGACGTCGGCGCGTTCAACGGCCTCGGTTAGCGTGTTGGAGTCGATGATCGACGTAAAAACGGGCTGTCCCAGGGCGTAGCGCAAGCGCTGTAATTTGTAAATGTCTTTGTCGAAAATTTTGATTTCTGCCCCCAGGCCCAGGGCGGTTCGGGCGGCGTACTCAGCCACCGTGCCCCCGCCCAGAATCACCACCCGCGTGGGCGGCACGCCCGTGACACCACCCAGAATAATGCCCCGTCCATCGTTGACGCTACTCAGGTACTCGGCGGCAATGAGCATGACGGTGCTGCCCGCAATCTCGCTCATGGCCCGGATGATCGGCATTCGCCCCGCCTTGTCTTCGATGTACTCAAAGGCCAGGCCCGTGATGTGTTTTTGGTTGAGTGCGGCGAAGTATTCCGCATCCAGTTTGGGCACCGTCAGCGCCGAAATCAGGGTTGAACCCCGTTTTGCCAAATCAAATTCCTTCTGGGTGAGGGGTTCGATTTTCAGAACCACGTCGGCGGCGAAGGCCTCTTCGGGGGCGTACACAATCTGCGCACCGGCTTCGCTGTATTGATTATCCGAAAACCTGGACCCCGTGCCCGCCCCGGTTTCCACCACCACCTGATGCCCGTTGCGCACCAGTAACGTCACCGCTTCGGGTGTGAGGGCGATGCGATTGTCCTGCAACGAAACCTCTTTGGGCAAACCGATGAGCAGCGAGTTATTATTGGTTTTCACCGTCTGCAATTGCTCCTGCGGATACAGGGCCGTTTGCTGAGCCAACGCCTCAAAACCAGTCTGTTGTAATTGCGGAGTGCTCAACGGAAGTACGAGTTACAAGTTGCGAATTACGATTTTAAAGCACCGACAGGCCGATTCGTCGGCTACCGTCGGCTTCAACTTCAATGCGCACCATCAAGGGATGCGGTGGCCAAAGGTTTTCAATTTTTGATGGCCACTCAACGAAACAATAATTTCCTGAGTCAAAATATTCTTCGATGCCCATGTCCAGCGCCTCGGTTTCAGACTTAATCCGGTAAAAGTCAAAGTGATACACTGTTTCTCCCATCTCGGTTTCGTACTCGTTTACGAGTGAAAACGTGGGGCTTTGTACCAGATTTACTACGCCCAACCGACGGCACAGGGCTTTGATAAACGTTGTTTTTCCCGCCCCCATGTCGCCTTCAAACAACCAGACGGGCACGCTCGCTCCAACGTCCAGCACGGCGCGGGCCGTTTCGTCAATAGCACTCAGGCTGGCACAGCGGAGCGTAATTTGGGGCATCAGGTACGAAAAATAAAAGCCCGAAGTTACGGAAAAATGACCACTGACAGTTGCCGGACGGACGGGCCTTCAGCCGGGTGAAATGGTTTTTAGTTTTTAGAAAACCCGGTTTGGCTCTTTCCGGCGGGGACATTAGCAACGATTTTCCACAAAATTAAGCCAGAATGTGCGATAACTTTCGGACACCTTTCCGTTCAAAAAAGAGTTATCGTTACGTGCCGACTGAACTCCATTTTATGCAAGTTGTCGAAACTAATTTAAGGACAATTGAAAATACCTGGGCGGCGGCTCAACGCGGGAGCCACCCGACTGCGTTGTGGCGGTTGCCCAAAAGCACTGAAAAACAAATACTTATCGACCTCTCCGACGATGACCGGCGCGGTAAACTTGACCTCAACGAGAGTTTGCCGGGCTTTGCCCTTGGCCCATTCATCAATCCTGACGGTGAACAAACCCGCCTGCTACAGGCCGATTTATATTTTCGATTTGACGGCCAAAATCAGATTTTAGCCGAAGAAACCTCCCCCTCGGCGGATGTCCGCCGGGTGCTGGAATTTGAAGAATTAGCCAACGAGCCACCCGACCCAAAATCAGCCCCGGTGCTACCCATAAATTCGGTTGCGGCCAATTCTGAAGCAGATCCTGCTGAAAGCTGGTTTGTGGAAGGCGTTCAGCGGGCGACCGAAGCCATCCGGGCCGGGCATTTTCAGAAAGTTGTGCTTTCTCGTAAAAAGGAAGTCTGGCTTCCGGCTGATTTCAGCGTCGTTGATGCCTTCAATCGCTTGTGCGAGGCCTACCCGAATGCGTTTGTCTCGGCGGTATCGCTGCCCAATGAGGGAACAATCTGGCTCGGTGCTTCGCCCGAAACCCTCGTGAGTGTGGATGCCTCCGGTATATTCCGAACGGTGGCGCTGGCCGGTACCCAATCGGCTTTTGATGCGGCAGGGCAAGTACACGCGCCCGTCGAGGTGCGCTGGTCGCACAAGGAAATCGAAGAACAAGCACTCGTGAGCCGCTACATCATCGGTTGTTTCAAAAAAATCAGGCTCCGGGAATACATCGAAAATGGCCCCAAAACCGTTCGGGCGGGTAATTTGATGCACCTCCGCACGGATTACGCCGTGGACACCGAAGCCGTTAATTTTCCGCAATTGGGCACGGTGATGCTCGACCTCCTCCATCCTACGTCGGCGGTGTGTGGTATGCCCAAAGTCCCGGCGCTCGACTTCATCCAGCAACACGAGGGGTACGACCGCGAGTGGTACAGTGGTTTTTTAGGACCTGTCAACATCGACGGGGAGAGCCATTTGTTCGTCAATTTGCGGACGATGAAGGTAGCTCCGACAACGGTAGCTCCGACCGCTACCCTCTACGCCGGTGCGGGAATCACCGAAGACTCCCTGCCCGAACGCGAATGGCGCGAAACTGAACTGAAGTGCCAAACGCTCCTCAACGTCATTGGCGGCGAGTCAAATCACTGATTTGCTTTTCGCCCTGATCGGTCCGCAACACGAGTACGCCCTGGCCATTTTGTTGGATCGAACTGATGCCCATAACTCGTAACCCAGTGGTGTCGTACACGTCGGTACCGTTGACAATCAGTTCGTTACGATTGGCAGAATATTTATACGAAACCCCATTTTGCGTCATACTAAACCCCGCTTCGCGTTGCCCGGATGCCTGCGCTTGAAACGCACTGGCAGCTCGTTCGGCCCGCCGGGCGGTTCGTATGGAATCCACTGGTGAAGCGTGAGCGTGGGCAGCCAGGTCGTTAAGAAAGGCGGAAACTTTGGCTTTCAAACCGTGGTTCATCATGTCGCCAATCAGGAGAATCCCCCCCCGCCACTGGCCCACGCCACCCAGGGCCGGATCGTTGAACGTGACCTGACGGCCCCGGCTACGCTGAAGTTCGGACAGTAAGGTTTGCGCCAGTTCGGGACTGAAGCCGTGGCGTTCGGCAATTTGTTGCAGGGTTTCGTTCATGATGAAAATTTTGAAATGAAGGCACAGTAAAGTTCAACGAAAGTACACATTCAACGCGTTGCTTCGATTTCTTTTTCTTTTGACCGTGTGAATTTTCACCCAGTGAAATAATCTCTGAATCTCCATTACATTTAACTCGAAAAACCAAAACCAACATGGACGCATACATTGTAGCTGGTTACCGCACGGCCGTTGGCAAAGCACCACGGGGTGGTTTCCGATTTACCCGGCCCGACGATTTGGCCGCTGACGTCATCAAACACCTGGTCGCTTCCGTGCCCGCGCTCGACCCCGCCCGGATCGACGACCTCATCGTGGGCAATGCCGTACCCGAAGCTGAGCAGGGGATGCAGATTTCGCGGTACATCGCGTTGCTTTCCCTGCCTTCGACCGTGTCGGGTGTGACGATCAACCGGTACTGCGGCTCGGGGCTGGAGGCCATCGCGATGGCCTCGGCCAAAATTCACTCGGGCCTCGCTGATTGCATCGTGGCGGGTGGCACCGAAAGTATGTCGCTCGTGCCCGTGATGGGCTACCGGACGGCGCTCAATTTTGAAATTGCCAAAAATCATCCCGATTACTACATCGGCATGGGCCTCACGGCGGAGCAAGTGGCGAATGATTTCAAAATCAGCCGCGATGCGCAGGATGAATTTGCCTACCAGTCGCACCAGAAAGCAATGGCAGCAATTCAATCGGGAAAATTCAAGGATGAAATTGTGCCGGTAACCGTTCGGGAAACCTACGTGGACGGTGAAACCAACAAGAAGAAAACCCGGGAATACGTGGTTGATACCGACGAAGGCCCCCGCGCCGACACGAGCGCGGAAGCCCTGGGCAAGTTGAAACCCGTCTTTGCGGCGGGTGGCTCAGTCACGGCGGGCAACTCTTCCCAAACCTCCGACGGGGCCGCCTTCGTGCTGGTGATGTCGGAAAAAATGGTCAATGAATTGGGCCTCAAGCCCATCGCCCGAATGGTGAACTACGCCACGGCGGGTGTGGAGCCGCGCATCATGGGCATTGGCCCGGTGGCGGCGATTCCGAAAGTGCTCAAACGCGCCGGGCTGAACCTTGACGACATCGACCAAATCGAACTGAACGAAGCCTTTGCCGCCCAATCGCTGGCGGTGATTCAGGAGTTGGGTTTAGACCGCGAAAAACTCAACCCCAACGGCGGTGCCATCGCGTTGGGGCACCCGCTGGGCTGCTCGGGGGCGAAGTTGAGCATCCAGTTGTTCAACGAAATGCGCCGCCGCAACCAAAAATACGGGATGGTCAGCGCCTGCGTTGGCGGCGGTCAGGGCGTGGCCGGGATTTATGAGTTTTTGAATTGAGGTATTGACCAAGTCGGCGTTCGCCCATGATGCCGACTCCTTATTTATGAAACCTATGAAATCACTCACCGTTCACTACGAAGAAACGCAGGAAAAAGTCCTTCTGACGTTGTTGGAATACCTGAATATTCCGTTTGAAAAAGACACCCCGGAGACTCATGACTGGGAGCGCCTGGCGGCGGATCAGTTCGTGCGGGGTTACGACGAAGAGGATGCGATTTACGACCAGGTGAAATGAGCTACTCTTTCGGAGAAATCGTTCTGCTTCGTTTCCCTTTCACGGATGGAACCGGTTTCAAACAACGACCAGCGGTGGTCTTAAAGGATACTCAAGATGGCGATCTACTTGTGGCTCGGGTGACCAGCCGACTGCGCAGTGGGCCGTATGAACTGTCGATTCAAGACTGGCAGATGACAGGTTTACTCCGACCTTCTCAGATTCGGATTCACAAAATAGCAAGCCTCGAAGTTTCGCTCGTCGTGCGGAGCATAAGGAGTTTATCCGTAACTGACTTTTCAGAATTGCGCCGGGGGCTGGAGCAATTTTGGACGAATTTGTAAAGTAATTCCTGTGATTACCCATTAAGATTGCGACAGCGGTCAGGGCGTGGCGGGGATTTATGAGTTTTTGAATTGAGGTACTTGATACTCCAAAGCAGGCCCGCCCCGAACAATCGAGGCGGGCCTTTCTTGTTTAATGCACGTTTCAAAAGAAATCGTCCCCCACTCTGTAATTTCCCGCCATCTCCCGCGACTAACTGTTTATCAACGGCTTACTCCTGCATCACGGTGGAAAAAGAATTCATTCAGGTTTTGAACCAACATCCGGGCATTTTGTACAAAGTCTGTAAAATCTATTGCCCGGAGGAAGAGGATCGGAAGGACCTTTTTCAGGAAATTGTACTGCAACTCTGGCGGGCCTTTCCCACGTTTCGGCACGAGGCCAACGCCAGTACCAGGATGGCCCGCTTGCCCACCTGCGACTTGATGAGGTGGTACACGTTGGTCACTTCGGCCAGGCGCGCGAGTTCGTCGTAACTGAGCGAATCTTGTTTTTTGAGTTCCTCCAAAATCGCCGCCTCGTGCGGCGTGAGGAGTTCGGGGTAGTCAAAATCGGGATTGAACTGCACCTTCGACTGGCTCGAAATCTTTAGCCCTGAAGGCAACGCCATGTTCATTACCTCGCCAATACAACACATGTAATACTCAGCCATCCAGCCGAATAGCTCCAGTTGGTAGGGCGTCACGAGGGGCGTTTCGTCCAGCAATTCCAGGACGTACTTGGCCTGGTACTTCGTGGGCGGGGTGTGGTGCAACCGGCCCACGACGGCGGTCAATACCTTCGTTTTCCCAAATTGCACGATAACCCGCGCCCCGATTTGAATAGCCTCCGCCAGGTCGCGTGGTACCCGGTAGGTAAACAGACGGGGTACCGGCACCGGCAAAATCACGTCGGCGAACCAGGTTTCCTCTTCTTTAAATTGAAAAGGAAGCGTCGCGCTGATTGGATCGAAGGGCGTAGAGGGGTCATTCACGTTCACCTGACAAAGTTGCAAAGGAAAAGGTTTCGGGCCGACAGGCCGGGCGGCAATTTCAGGGTGACTTTCGTAGTTTAAAAGTCCTGAAATTGAAACTTGCCAGTAA
>JAJAZB010000259.1 GCA_026785975.1 Cytophagaceae bacterium
GAAGGCGGTTTGGGTTTCTTCCTCAACCAGGAGTTTTTGCCGCAGGCTGTCGGCGGTTTTGTCGCCAACTTTCAAATCGCCCACTTTCTGGCGCAGGTCATTGACGGTTTTCTGCAAATCGGCTTCGCGTTTCTGATCGGCGGGGGTCAGGAGTTGGCTGGCTCCGAGTTCGTTGAGGCGGTCGGCGAGCAAGGCGGCGCGGCTTTTCTCGAAAAAATAAAATGCATCTTCGGGCTGATCGAGGCGGTGGCAGGCTTCGATGGCGTTCTCGTAGAGTTGGTGGGTTTTTTCCCGCCAGAATTTCTTTGACCCCTCGCCAACGTGTTCCCAGCGCATGAAGTCGATCATCTGGTCGGCGGTGCGGTAGGTAGCCAGGGCGTGGCGGAGGTAGGTGCGGTTGTGGGTGGCTTTGGCCCAGGCCAGCCAGGTGTCGGCTTTGTCCTGCGTGAGGGTGAGGAGGTATTCTTTCCGGGCTACCCGGCGCATCACCTCCGGGGCGGGGTTGCGGGTCAGATTATGGGGGTCAAAATTGGGAAACAGGGCTTGGAATGCTTGCTGGTAGGTTTGAAGGGCCGTTTTGAAGTCGTGTTTTTGCCAAAAAGCCGCGCCGAGATTGTTCAGGATGCGGCTGCGTTGGTAGGGGTCGTTTTCTGCTCCCAATGCTTTTTGGTAGTAATAAATGGCCTTTTCGTAGTCTCCCCACAAAACGTAGTAGGCAAAACCCAGATTCGTAAAGGTAGATGAAGCAATGGGTTGCCGATTATCCTGGCACAGCCGTATAGTTTTCTGATAAAAGCCAACGGCTTCCGGGGCTTGGCGGAGTTTCGAATAAATCATGGCCAGCAGTTCAGTACTGCGGATTTGCGCCGAAATAATCCCAAACCGTTCGGCTAACCGGGCGGTTTGGGTTCCCGCTTGAAGTGCCTCGGAGTACCTTCCCGAGCGGTTCAGAGTGAGCGCTTTTTCGTAGTGCAGATTTACCAGTGGCAAGGAATCACGACCTGATTCAGCCAGATCGATACCGGCATCGGCATGGCGCAAAGCCGCCTCGTAGTCGCCCTGTTCGCGCAGAATGCTCACCAAGCGGTAATGGCTGGTACGGACAGGAACGCGCAAAGCCGCTTTGAAAGGTTGGCGCAGTATCCACTCAAAATGAAGACGGGCCAGCGCGTATTCGTTCTTGAATAAATAACTTTTACCCAGCAGAGCACGGGTTTCAAACAATAATTTGGGATTCCTTCCCTGAGGTAGTCGCTGAAAAACACGAAGTGCCTGGCCTGCCCAGCGCAAGGTAGCGTCGTCGGCGGCGCGTTGGGAGGCCAGGTTGGCTAAACGAAATAGCACCTGACCGTACACCGAATCAGTGGCAAGTCCGCAGGCTTGCCACTGCCGTTGCCAGGTAGAGAGCGTTTGTTCCGAAACCCGCTGGGTGTTTACCTGCTGCCAGACGATTTGCCTATCCAGACACGGTCCCTGACCCGATGACCGGGTAGAGCCAATCGTTCCGAAAAGCCAAAGCCAGAACAGGGTGTAGAATTTCATAAGAATCAACCAAAACGGCACGACGGACAAAAACGACGCTGATGGTTAACCAGCCGGGGCCAGGGCTGGTCGTTCTGCTTCGCAGTATCTCCCGCCCAGCACGTCGCCCAAGTTAGGATCGATACGGGTGAGTGCGTTTACAATATCCGATTTTTGAGAATCCGCCCCGCGATTGAAGAGGTGGAAGGCAACACGCCCGGTGAAATAAGCCGTGGCGTAGGAAGAGCCGGACAACCGGGGGGCCATCAATCCTGCCGCAGCAGGATTGGTACCGAGCGATTCAGCAAACTTCCCATCGTCTCCTGCCGCCACCGCCACATCGACGAACACATTGGAATAATTTTCAAAACGATTTTGGCGTCTTTCGGCGGGAAGGGAGGGGTCTTTACTCACCGTGGTGACGGTGATCACCTTCATACCGGGGCGGGTGCTGTAGCAGGCTGGATAATGAAAACTGGCGGGTACGCCCGGCTCCCCGATTTGCGTGGGTGTGCCGGTGCCGAAATCGTTGCGGTTGCCTGCCGAGGCAATAAGCCAAATGTTATTGTCTGCCAGCTTACAGAGGTACGTTTCCATCAATGGGATGGATGCGCCGTAGTGCCCCCAACTGGCATTGATGACGCGCACGTCGCTGCGATGCAGCACGTACTCAAGCGCACAGAAAATATCAAAATGCTCCCCCACGCCCCGGTAATCGTGAGTTTTCAGTGACATGATGCGCACGTTCCAGGCCGTTTCTTTAGCAATGATGGCCGCAATGCGTGTACCGTGTTTGGCATTGGCGTTATCGTCGAAGGGGTCGGCACAGGTGCCGGGTGCGAAGCGCTGGTAGTTGACGAAATTCCACCCGACGCGATCAGTCCCCAGGGTGGTGCAGGTTGGAGGCTTGTTGTTGTACCAGAGCGGACAAGCCCGTACGTCTGAACCAGCGGGGTACCTTGCAGGAAGGTTAGGTTCGCGATTCCAGTGATACACGATCACGTCAATGCCTGAATCAAAAATAGCCACGACCGGTGCGCCTGAAAATGAGTCGTTGTGTTGACGGGCCTTCTCCAGCCAGTACTCGGTCAAGGGTTGAAACGGGTCCCGAACGGGGGGCAGTGTACCGTCGTCGTCGTCGCGGGTTGGGGGCGGCGTCTGCTGATCGGGGTGTAGGTGAACGACGTTGGAAGCAAGCCCTTCGGGTGTTTGCCAGTCAAGGCCATCAGCGGGAGTGACTTGAAATGAGCCAGTTTCGTTGACAACAAAGTGCAGGCCGTCCGCTTCGAGCAGAACCAGCTCAGGATTGCACGGACTACGGCGTAACACCCGAACGTTCAATTTCGCTTCCTCGATCTGCTTATTTACCAAGCGCTGGCATTTGATTACAAGATCATCCGTTTCAGGCGGGTTCTTCAACAAAACAATCTTCTGGTTTGCGACAACGACCCGCTGTCGGTCGAAAGGGTCGATGGCAAAGGTGCGGTTGTCGCCTTTTGCAGCCGTCTTTTTGAGAAATGCTATTACTTTCCCGGTTGGGAAAATAGGCAAAGACTTTTTTTGACCTTTTTTGTCATTCTCTTCGTTGGGTTTCATGATGTTGAAGGTTGTGTGTGAATGTCTGTTTTAAAGTTACCGCCACGTCGCCAGCCAGCTTTCCGCCACTTCCCAACCCTCCAATTTCTCCCGCACCACAATTCGGAGCAAGCGTTCAGCCTCTTTTTTATCCAACGGTCGTCCGCGCTTCAGGCGGGCGAGGGCTTCGTGGAAGGTTCCGGGGTTGGTGTACAGGCCGGGTTGCTGGCTCAGGGCCTGAAAGTATCCAATGGCTTGGTCGTAGTTTCCGGCCCGCAGGGCAACAAGCCCGGCCAGATTTTTTGCTTCGGCGTTGGCCGAATCGCGCCGCAGCACGGCGTCGAGCAGGGCCAGGGCCTCCCTGTTTTTGCCTTCGTTGGCCAAACTGGTGGCCCGTTGGAGCGTGTCACCGGAACCACTCATCTGCACGGGCAGGGTCGCGAAATTTTCCTGGAAGTATGCCTCGGCCAAATCCTCGGGCGTAGCGCCGGGTTGCCGAAACACGCCCCACCAGCCTAGCACGAGCAACAGCATCGCGGCCAGGCTTGCGGTGGCAGCGTACAGCCTCCGCACCTGCCGGGCGCGGGCAACCCGGCGGCGCAGCGGCTCCCACCCGGCGTGGCGCTCGGCCAGGGCAGTTTCCCGCGCCACCTGCCGTGCTTGCAGGTAAAACGCCAACTCCTCGGCCAGGGCCGGTTCCGCCGCCAGACGCGCCTCAAACGCCGCCCGGTCGTCGGGCGAAAGCTGGTTGTTGAGGTAGGCGTCGATGGCTTCGAGATCAGACATTCTTTTTCAGTGAAAAGTTAAAAGTGAAAAATGAAGAGTTAAAAAGTGAAGCGGTCCGCCGCTGCGGAGTTAAAAATTGTGA
>JAJAZB010000260.1 GCA_026785975.1 Cytophagaceae bacterium
CCCCCAACTTGTTGAGGTGCGTGGCTCCATGACTATACAAGCAACGACCCGCCCGGTAGCGGAACCGGAAAACTTTATTTTGGCTTTATAATTTTGGAAAGATTCAGGACTTTCGCAAAAACGAAACCATAAGTAGCCTCAATAAAAACAATCGAGTCATGCAGGAAGAATTAATCATCAATCGGGTGGCTAAAAGTGGGTTGGTCACCCTCGATCTCGAAGAATATTACCACCCCGGCGAACGGGTCGTTTACGATTTAAAGGACAATCTTTTCATGGGATTGATCCTTCGGGAGAAGGATTTTCGGGAATTTTTGAAAACGCACGATTGGACGCAGTACACCGGCAAAAATGTAGCGGTGATTTGTTCCGAAGACGCCATCGTACCGACCTGGACGTATATGCTGCTGGCGGTTCACCTGGAGCCTTACGCGCATACCGTCGTGTTTGGCAACCGGGCCGAGTTGGAAAATAAGTTGTTTTACGAAGCCATCAACCGCATCGATCCCGAGGCCTACCGCAACGCGCGGGTCGTGGTGAAAGGGTGCAGCAAAGTGCCCGTACCCACCGCCGCTTACGTCGAGATTACCCGTCGGCTACGCCCCGTCGTGCAGACGTTGATGTTTGGCGAACCGTGCAGTACGGTTCCGCTTTACAAAAAGCCGAAGAGTGTGGGGGGGTAATCCTTGAAGACTGTCTGAGAGGCTGTCTCCTTTTTACAAATTTATTTTTTTGTTGTCACACTGAGCTTGTCGAAGTGACTCTTTGCACGAAAAAGGCACTTCGACAAGCTCAGTGTGACAACCTTTCTGAACTAATTGCTATTTTTAGGTAGCCCCTAATCAACACTTTTCCTTTCATAAACGAAAAAAGTAAACGCAAACGGGTGACGCTCGTCGGCGGGGTGATCCCGGCGGCTGATTTCAAGAAAGGCATCCCGATCAAATTCCGGGAAAAACGTATCGGCTTCAAACGTGCCGTGAATCAGCGTCAGGTGCAGCGTACCGGCCAGGGGCAGGGCTTGCTCAAAAATTTTCGCCCCACCCAGCACGAACACCTCTTCTTCGTTGCGGTAGCGCTCCAGTGCTTCTTCCAGGGTGGGTACGCGTTCAAAACCCGGCTCCACTTCGTAGTCGCGCTGCCGGGTAATGACCAGATTGCCCTCCGGCGACCACACGCGGTCGGGCGTGTCGTAGGTTTTACGGCCCATAATCATTTTACGCCCGGCGGTTACGCGGTGCAGGTTGTCCCAGTCTTCGGGTAGTGGCGGCCAGGGCAGACGACCTTTCAGCCCCATGGCCCGATTCTGGCCCATCGCGGCGATCAGCGAGATGCGCATATTCTTTGAAATTAAAGGGGGAAATACCGTTGAAGCCAGGCTGTCGTGCGCTGGAAATCTGCCGTAATCAGCCCGTGACTGGCGGTCAGAACCTGGTGCTCGACCTGAAAACCGCTTGCCGAAAGCCATTGTTCGTAGCGCGGCATCACGTCGGGTCGGAAGTAAGGATCGGAGGAACCGGAAAGCAACAAAACCGGCGCTCCGTTGGACCCGACCGGTGGGGCCGGTTCCTGCAAGGGCAGCATGGCTCGCCACAAAACGGCCCCGGCCAGGCAGTGCGGGTGCCTCAGCAGCAACGCACCGCCGATGTTGGCCCCGTTGGAGTAGCCCAATGCAATCAATTTCTGCGGGTCGATTCCCTCCCTGACGGTTGTTTTTTCGAGAAAATCAGCCAGTTCATCGGCCCGGAAACGCAGGTCATCTTCGTCGAATACGCCCATTGAAAGTCGTCGGAAAAAACGAGGTGCCCCGTTTTCCAACACATTTCCCCGCACGCTGAGGATGTTAAAATTGGGTGCGAGTTGCTGCCCGACGGGAACGAGGTCGTTCTCGTCGCCGCCCGTTCCGTGCAAAAGCAGAATCGTGGGAACATTGGCCTGGTTGGGCGCGGGCAAAAAGCGGTAGTGGAGGGGCTTGAACATTTCGGGAAATGGGGGTCAATGCGGTGAGGCATTCAGGTTCAACTCAACGATTGACCAACCAGGATTCGGGATTCAATTTGCTGGCATTTCGCCAGACCTGGAAGTTCAATTCGGCGGTGCCGTCGCTGTCGGAGGCTACGGTGCCGATGGCCTCGCGGGCCTTCACGCGCTGGCCTTCACTCACGCTGACGCTACCCAATTTGATGTAAACCGTGAAGAACTCTCCGTGCTGAATCGCCACCATCCGGCCCATGCCGGGCACCACGGATACGCCGCGCACGACGCCATCGTACACCGCCCGGACGGCCTCACCGGCCGTGGTTTGAATGTCGATACCGTGGTTTTCGACTTTGATATTTTTCAGCACCGCGTGGGAATGCACCCCGAAGCGGTCGGAAATGAAACCGGATTTGACGGGCCAGGGAAGGCGATTTTTCGAGGCGGCAAACGAACTCGCCAGGGAGGTTTCTTCTTCGTTCATCGCCACGCGGTTAGCGGGGGCGGCTTTGGTTTCGGCTTCCGCTTCGCGGGCCTCGGCGGCTTTTTCTTCGGCCTTAGCTACTTCTTTGGTTGCTTTTTCCTTGTTCCCCGTTTCGCGGGCGGCGGCTTCACGGGCGGCTTCGGCTAAGGCTTCAGCCCGGGCGGCGGCGGTAGCTTTTTCGCGTTCAGCGCGAATACGAGCCTCCCGGATTTCCCGCTCGATGAGCCGGGAAATGGTGTTTTCCAGCCGATTGGCGGCGGCCTGGCGCTCTTCCAGTTCCTTTTTCAATTGCGTTTCCCGCTGACTCAACTCCGTCACAACCGCCGTCTGCTTTTGCTTGATGCCTTCGAGGTTTTTCGTCTCGCTCACCTGCACGGTCAGCACTTGCTTTTGCTGATTTTTCTTCTGTTCAATGTTGCGTTGCTTGGCCAGCAGTTCAGTGCGCACGGTTTCGATCTGCCGCACCTGCGCCCGGCGGGCCAGACCGTATTGCCGCAGGTACCGGTAGCGCATCACGAGCGCATTGAAACTGGGCGCTGAAAACAGAAAACTGAGCTTGTTGTACGTGTTGCTGGTTTTGGCGGCGGCGTAAATCATGGCGGCGTATTCGCGCCGCAGGTTCTGCAAATCGCCGGCGAGCGTACCGGTCACCTCGCGCAATTCGCCGAGTTCGGTGTTGAGGAGTTGGAGGTCTTCCGAGAGCAAATTAATCTGCTTGCTTTTCGACACGATTTGCTGGTTGAGGGCCTGCAATTGCCCCATCGTGGCCTCTTTCCGCGTGGACGTCCGGTTGAGAATCTTATTGATTTCAGCGATTTTTTCCAGGTTTCGCTTTTTCTCCTGCTCCAACTGTTGCCGCGATTTCTGGGTGTTTTGGGCGGCGGCTGGTACGGCAAGGTTTCCCAAAAGCAAGAAGGCGAAAAGTAGCCTTTTCGCCCGGATTATGGCCGTAAACGAGTTAATTTTTACGCGCATACTTCGACGGAATACTAAACGGGAAGCTCAACGGCTGGACGGTCAGATCCACTTTCTGGTGTTTGATCTGGATGAGGGTCTGGTAAAACTGCCGGTCTTCGCTGGACTGATAATCGACCGTAATCAGGTTGCTGTACGGGAACAGGAAATTGTTGAGTGCCGTAAAATCGTCGTACTCCATCTTCAGGGAGTTGTTGGTGGTTTGCTCTTTTACCTGGAGCCGTTTCAGTTTCCGGTCGCGTTCACCCACGTAATTATCCACCATGATTTTCCCCTCGTCCTGCTTGAGCAGGAAATAATCGCGCTCTTTCGAGACCCGATCGCGACGGCTTCGCTTGATGGGCAAGTTGCCCACAATCAACGATTGAAGGAGATTGTAACTGAGGTCGATGCCAAATTTCTTGCTCAGTTCAGCAAAACTGTACCGGTAAATTTCCCGCTGAAGTATGTTGACAACCGTAACCGAATCGCGGGTAACCAACCCCCGCGCGCCCGTCAGCCCGAGTTGACTCACCGTAAACCAGATGAGGCTATCTTTCCGCATTCGGATGCTAATGTTGGCGTTTTTGATGTCCTGGTCTTTGGACTTGAAGGAGAGCTTGGATTTGGCCGTCAGGTAGTTGAAATCCAGCTCCTGAACGCTGAATTCCGGCGGGCGGGCGGTAGTGGTTGTGTCGGCAGGGGGCCGGTCGCTGCGGGTTAGGGGCTGACGCTTGCACCCCGTCAGCAGTAGCAAACCGAGGCTTCCGCTCAGCAGGCAAAATCGCAGAATCATAACGTCGCGGCTGTAATTTTTTTGTCGAGTTGTGGGGTATTCTGGCCCATACTTTTCGCTTTTTTCCAGTACTCCAGCGCTTTCTCTTTTTCACCCACCTGAAACAACACGTCGCCGTAGTGCTCAATAATCGTGGCGCTGTTCGAGCCGTTGTTTTGCACGGCCTGTTCGAGGTAGGTTTGGGCTTTGCGGTAGTCGCCGCTCACGTAAAGCACCCAGCCGTAGGTGTCGAGGTAGGTGCCGTTTTTAGGATGGCGACCGACTAATTTATTGGCGAGTTCGAGGGCACGGGGCAGATTTTCTTTGCGCAACGACAGGAAGTAGCTGTAATTATTGAGTACCTGATCGTTGTTGGGATCGCGCTTCAGGGCCGCTTCGTAGGCTTCGTTGCTCTTGGCGTGCTGCCCGGTTCCGTTGTAGGCATCCCCCAGCATCCCATCGATGTCTTTGACCAACTCACTGCTATCGTCGATCAGCCGCTGCGCTTCCTCCAGCGCTTCCACCGATTTATCGTAGTTGCGTTTGAACAAATAGGCGGAACCATTGGTGTACCAGTAATTTGCCTGGTTGGGAAACACTTCGATGGCCTCTTCCGAATGCAGAATCAGGCTGTCGATTTGTTTCAGATCCGTATCGAGCAGCAGCACCTGATCCCAGACTTCCTTCATGGATTTATCGAGCCGGGCCGCCCGAATGTACATATCGCGGGCGGCACTTTTTTCCCCTTTTTGCAGCAGCAAATCGGCGTACAACACCGAAGCCTGGGGTTGTTGCGGATTGGTGCGCACCAGCGACTGGGCAAATTTGAGCGCGTTCTCCTTCGACTTGTCGTCGGTGAGCATGGCCATGTAACTGGTCAGTACGCGGGCTTTGGTCAGTCCATCGAGGTTGGGATCGTTGAAGGCAATCTCTAATTCCCGGTTGCACCGCTCAATGTCGCCCTTGCGCCGGTAGAGGTCGGCCAGCATGATGTGGGCCTGGGCGTTATCGGAGCGAATCGACAGAATTTTCTCCAACCAGGGAATGGCTTGCTCGTTGCGGTTGTGGGCCATGAGCAGTTCGGCCAGGTCCACCATGTAATCGACCTCGGAAGGGTCCGAGGCCACGAGCCGTTCGCCCTCCCGCACCGCGTCATCAATTTTATTTTGCTTTAAAAAAATGAGCTGTTTTTGCCGCGTAATTTCTTCATTGATCCCCAACGATTTCTCGACGCGGTCGTAGGCTTTGAGGGCCTCATCAAATTTATCCTGCTGCAAATAAACCGAAGCCAGTTCAATGCCGTATTCGTTGCTCTCCGGGTGTTTTTGCATCAAAACCTGGTACAACTTGGCGGCTTCGGCGTAGCTGCGTTTTTTCTGGTACAGGTTGGCGAGCAGTTCAGAGTAGTATTTATTGCCATCGTCAAGCAAAAAAGCGCGCTCCGCATAACTGAGGGCTTTTGTATCATCGTTGAGTTTTTGCTGAACCTGGGCCAGCGCGAAGCAAATGCCCGCGTTGTCAGGTTGAATTTCGAGGGCTTTTTCCAGGAGGCTTACGGCCCGGGAGTAATCTTCGGTGACGTAAAATTTAATCCCTTCCGTGAAAATACGCTCGGCCTCGGCCTGCTGCTCGGGGCTGACTTCAGTGGTTTTACGCCCTTTTTTCTGGCTCCAGGCGGGCGCGACCAGCACCCAGGCCAGCAGCACCAATAATCCCCATTTGACAGACATTTTCATCCTAAAAAGTTTTAAGGCGCTGGCCGTTGAAGCGGCACTGAAATCAACCTGCCAGCAAGTATCCTACACCCGAACGACGTTATAATCACCCACGCTTAAATCGAGCGGACGACCTTCGATGCGGGCAAAACTGCCCAGCATGGAGTCCGCCAAATTGACGTTTTCGATCACGCTATTTTCCTGCACGATGCAATTGCGCACCACCGATCCCGAAATCCGGGTTCCATTCCCTACCGAAACGTGCGGCCCCAGCACGGTATTTTCAATGCACACATTTTCTCCGATAAACACCGGTGGTACAACGACGGAATTGATTAAAACTGCCGTTGCTGCCACTAAATCTGTTTCCCGGATAAACTCCAGATACCGCTGATTCGTTTGCACCGTGGCTTCTTTATTCCCGCAATCGAGCCACTCCTGCACCTGACCCGGCACAAACTTCGTGCCCTTCCGCCGCATATTTTCCAGCGCATCAGTGAGCTGGTATTCGCCTTTTACCTGAATGTCGTTGTCGATCAAAAACTGCAATTCCTGCTTTAAATACGCCCCGTCGCGGAAATAGTAGATACCGATGATGGCCAGGTTGGAAATAAATTCCTTTGGTTTTTCCACAAACCCCGTGATTTCGTTCGCCCCATCGAGTTTTACCACCCCAAATGCGCTCGGCTCAGCCACCTGCTGAACCCACACGATGGCCTCCTGCTCGGTGGCCAGACGAAAATCAGCCCGAAACAGCGTATCCGCGTAAGCAACGACGACGTTTCCCTGAAGCGTATCCGCTGCGCAAAGCACCGCGTGGGCCGTACCCAATGCCTCGTGTTGGTAACAAATGTGGCCCCTCGCCCCAACCGAGGCCGCAATGGTCAACAGGCGCTGCTCAATCTCCCCGCCAAAGGCCCCAACGACAAAGGCAATTTCATCGATGGGTTCCCCGCACACGGCGGCGATGTCTTCCACCAAACGTTGCACAATCGGTTTCCCGGCAATTGGAATCAGGGGTTTAGGAACCGTAAGCGTGTGCGGCCGCAAGCGCTTGCCCATCCCCGCCATCGGAATAATAATGTTCATAGGAAATCCTCAACGAATATACTTAAATTTTCAGGCCGTCATTTCGCGGCCTCGTCAAAAGACGCCCTGTTAGGGCTTCAAAGTTGACCAAAACAGGGTGCATAAAAAAGTTGCTGTCCTTCGTTGAGTATGCTTCCCACTTTTTTTGGCAAAAATTTTTTGTGCCAACTGGTAAAATGTTTTACCTTTGCCGCTCCAAAAAGCACTGGTGAAGTAGCTCAGCTGGTAGAGCATCGGACTGAAAATCCGTGTGTCGGCGGTTCGAGTCCGCCCTTTACCACTCTCGTATCCAGTCCACGTTGGAAAAACGAAAAAAGCCCGAAACGTTCTGTTTCGGGCTTTTTTCGTTTTCGGGCGGACGCCGCGCGGGTACTTTTCGCCGACTATTACCAGGTTCGTTTACTCATCACCTTGTCCAACTCGGTTCTGGTCATGTTGCCCAACTCAGGATGCTGACCGAGCCATTTCAGGAATTCAGCTTTTAGTTCATCCGTCCACTGGCTATCGACCTGGCCCGTGGTGTAGCGGCCCGATCGAACCATTTCAAAGCCAAACTGATCTTTGCGGGTAACAAATTCACAGGTGCTGATTACCTGTTCGGCCATGTGAGCCGGTACGAAAAGTACGCCTTCCCGTTGAGCGATTACCAAATCGCCCGGTAACACCATCGCATTGCCAATACGAATCGGGGTGTTTAGTCCCATGAGCACCATTTCTTCCAAAAAAGAAGGATGGAAATCACGAACAAATGCATTGAA
>JAJAZB010000261.1 GCA_026785975.1 Cytophagaceae bacterium
CCACCGCCAACTTTTCTTATTCCGGGCGGGGAGGACACCGACCGAGGCAATTATTAAGCGGCCTTCTCCGCAATTCGCAATTCTCCTTCCACGTACCCGCTTTCCCGAATCAATTCCGCCAACGTCGCCAGGTTGCGTTCGCGCAGTTCTTCGTACTGCTGAACGTACGAGCCGTTTTCACCCGCTTGCCGGTGGCGCTGAATGATTTCGCTGTCCATTTCGATCAATTTCAACAACCGGGCGATGGCCGCGCCCCGGTCGTCGGTGTCGCGGATAATGTCCTGAAGTTCTTCCATCGTTTTAAAAGTTCAGTTGAATAATTCCTTTGCTCTTTTTCGTCAGACTTGTCCCAAAATCGTGTAACCAACGAATACGGTCTGATTCATACCAATTTCTTCTCGGGTGCCCTTCGGAATAAACCTTCACAAAATAGCCATCCGTCCGATTAGTTGGCAAATACCGCCTCTGCCTCAATTCAGCGAGTCGCTGCTCATAGCGCTCATACGAGTCGGCGTTCAGAAACGTCACAAAATCCACATCCCTCGGATTCAACTTCTGCGTCACAAAACTCCCATCCACCCACTGCAAAAACCATCGCCGACAAGTCCGCGCAACTCCCCGGCGTAGGCCACGTACTGCTCAAAGATACGTTTTCGCGTAATTGATTCAGGAAAACCCGTCACGAAAATAGACTCGAACGCGTCGAGGTCCGTCTCAATCACGGCGTAGGGCATCAGGTGGCCGAAGGTGTCGAAATTCATCGCTGGCAACTTACAAACTTTTCACCACCAGCACCCAATCGTCGCCGTTGGGTGGGCACTGCAGGCGGCGGAGTTCCTTCTTCTCTACCTTCGTTTCGGGCGAGTACGTACCCAAACGCGGGTCGAACCAACGGACGCTGAAGAAGCTGCCCGCCAAGTAATTAAAATCGACTGTCACGGGGCGGATGTCGGGTAGGTAGCTCACCAGCAGGCGTTTGTCGTCGCTCACGGCGGTGGTGGCAAAATTCGGTTTGGACCAATCGCCGTAACCCGCCACGAGGCCCTGATGCCGCAGGTCGGGGCGAAGCGTATGCCAGGGCAGGCCGTTGAAGAGCGTCGCCACGTGCTGCATCTGCGCCGCGCCGGGGTTGCGCATGATGTCCCGCCAGGCTTTCGGAAAATTCCAGATTTCAGAACCGTAGGCGTGGCCCGCGCCGCCGCAGAGCATCGTCCAGTACGCCTGCCGCCGCATGTGCAGGGGCAGGCCGATGTCGTTGCCGGTGAAGCCCTCGTACTGCGATTCGCCCAGCACGAAGGGCATCACGTCGCTTTTGGTGTACTCGCGGATGGCCGCTTCGTAGACGTGCGGCATGGTGTCGCCGTTGCTCCACTCGTTTGGTTTTTCGCGCCAGTACGTGTAAATCATCGAAAAACCCAGCCAGGGCGCGTACTGAAACAGGTCGGTGCTGGAGTGCGGCGGCGAGGCGTGGTAGGTGAGCAACTGGTAGGCCGGGGCGGTTTCGCGCAGGCCCTCGGCCATCGCCACCAGTTCGGCGCGTTCGTCTTTCGGATCGTTGTCGCCGCCCATGAGGTAGTACAGGTTTTTGAAATTCGCGAATTTTTTGCCCAAATACTGGCCGTACTGCCGGTTTTTGGCCGGGCCGTTTTTGCGAATCG
The DNA here is from genome assembly GCA_026785975.1 of Cytophagaceae bacterium. Classification (GTDB taxonomy): domain Bacteria; phylum Bacteroidota; class Bacteroidia; order Cytophagales; family Spirosomataceae; genus JAJAZB01. The sequence continues at coordinate 1,659 of JAJAZB010000261.1, forward strand.
GCTTTTCCGGCGTACCGCCGAAGGCTTCCCGGCAGCAACCCGCCCAGGGCTGCGACATGACGATGAACAGCCCCAACGAATCGGCGATGGTCAGGATGCGGACCACCTGATCGTGGTAGGCTTCGTCGGGGCGGGCAAAATCGTTGTCGCCCAAAAATGCCTTGTGGCCGTAGGGATTCACGCCCTCGGGGTCCATGATCACCTGGGTTTGAATGGTGGTGAAGCCCTGGCTTTTACGAAATGTCAGGTACTCGCGGGCTTCTTGAGTGGTGAGGCGTTGGAAAATCTGCCAGCCCGTGTCGGCGTGGTAGAAAAAGGGTTTGCCGGTCTGGTCGGTGAAGTAGCGCCGGTTTTCGCTGATTTTCAGCGGGAAAACGGGTTTCACCAATTGGGAAAATGCCAGAGTTTGGGAGCCAAAAATGGGTAGCAACAAGAAAGCAAAGCGGAGCATGGGCGTGGATTTGGAGGTTGGTGATTCCGCAAAGCTACCGGTCTTTTTCGGGGGAAAAATTGAACGTCATTGACAGTTTTGTACACTATTTTTACAAAAAGTAGCCTCTGGTTGGGGTGGGACGGCTGATATCTGTACGCGTAAACCGGGATTCGGTTCATCGGCCGAAGCGTGCCACGTGCAACGTGGGCACGCTAAGGGGCGCTCACGTACGACCCAACCCCCACCCGCTCGTACAACTTAGCCAGGCGGTGGGCGTGTTCGTCGTAAGCGCCTTCAAACAACTCCACGGCCCGCTCCGCCCCGACCACGATCCCGGCGCTGAGCACTTTGGGCGGGCGTCCGGCTTCGGTGAGCAGGCGGGCGGTTTCGGCTTTGAGGCAATTGATGAGCATGGCCCCGCCCACAGTACTGCCCGGCGCCACGGGCGTATCCAAACCGGGCACGTACACCATCGCATCGCCCACGGGGGCACCGGTGTCGAGAATCAGGTCGGCAAAATCGCTTAGTTTCTTGCCGTCGGCGCGTTTAGAAGTACTTTGTTCGGAATGCTCTTTCGTGATGAGCGCCACGACCCGGATGCCCGCTTTTTGAAAAAGCTCCGCCATTTCGATGGGGACGACGTTGCAGCCGGACGACGAAATAACCAGCGCGGTGTCTTGCTCACTGAGGTCGAAGTTGCGCAGAATCCGGTCGGCGAGGCCGGGCACGTTTTCCAGAAACATCGCCTGCCGTTGCCCGTTGGCCCCGACAACCAGGTTGTGAAACGTCAGCGACAACTCGACGATGGGGTTGAAACCGGCAAACGAACCGTAGCGCGGCCACATTTCCTCGACCATAATCCGGCTGTGACCACTACCGAACACGTGAACCATGCGCCCGGCCAGAATGCTGTCGGCAAACCAACGCGCCCCGGTTTGAAGTTCTTTTTCCTGTTGACCAACGACTTGCAAAATGCGCTGGCACTTTTGGAGGTAATCTTGGATAACGGTCATTTGAATTTTCTTTTTGTCTGAACCCCTTTTGTCTGAACCAGGGTTGGCCCGGATTTAGGGATTTTCAGGATTGTTGATCCTAATACTCAGAATTTTTAATCTTGTAAATCCCTAAATCCGGGCCAATCCTGGTTCAGACAAAAGGGGTTCAGACACTACGTTGCAACGCAAAACTTGCCGCCCCAATCGCACCAGCCATGTCGCCAAAATGGGCCTGAACTACGGGCGTGTGCTTGCCACCGGGACGCCATTCGTAAAGGTCGAGAAAGGCGTTGAGAGGTTCAAACAGCGCATCGTCGGCCTGGGTGATGCCCCCGCCCAGGATCACGAGGTCGGGCGAAAGCACGTTGACCAGCGAGGCGATGCTGACGGCCAGTTTCTGGACGGAATCGAGCCAGAGCCAGCGGGCAAAATGGTCACCCTGCCGGTAGGCTTCGAGCAGCGCGTAGGTCGTTTGGTAGCGGCCCAGGGAGCGCTTCTGGATGGTGGCATTGCCGATGGCGTCTTCGAGGCTGCCCGGCGTACCACGATGTCGCGCTCACCGCTGGCATCGACGGTAATGTGCCCCACGTGACCGGCTTTCTGAAACAACCCCTGGTAGAGTTTCCCGTCAATCAGAATGCCCCCGCCAACGCCCGTACCGAGGGTAAACATCAGCGCGTTGCGTATGTTTTTGGCCACGCCAAAGCGGGCCTCGGCCATGAGCGCCGCGTGGGCGTCGTTGAGCACGTGAACGGGTTGACCGAGGAATTTTGACCATTGAAAATTCTCCAGCCCGGCCAATCGTCCCGGCATAAACGCAATCACGTCGTTGCTGGGATTGGGTAGCCCCGGCGCCGATAACCCGATGACCGGATGGGGGAGGGGAAACTGCTCTTTCAACTCCTTGACGGTTTCGGCGATGGCCTCTTTCCAATGGTCTTCGCCCAGCCGATCCGCGTGGGTGGGGTGGTAGGTTTGGTGGTGAATACTGCCATCTTCGTCCATGAGCACGGCTTTAATCCAGGTTCCGCCGAGGTCAATGCCGATTGCAGTCATGTTGATTTACGATTTACGATTTTGTCTGAACCAGGATTGGCCCGGATTAAAGGATTTACAAGATTAAAAATTCTGAGTATTAGGAATCAACAATCCTGTAAATCCTTTAATCCGGGCCAATCCTGGTTCAGACAAAA
>JAJAZB010000262.1 GCA_026785975.1 Cytophagaceae bacterium
CCGCCCCCTCGGTACGCCCGGGTGCCGGGGGGGGGCCCGCGCCACGCATGGTTTAAGCCGTTATTTAGCGACCCCCGCCCCCCGCAATCGGGCGGGGCGAGGGGGTATAATCAATCGACAGTACCGCTTCAACGCACTATACCTACGGCTATGCAAACTGACCGATTCCACCACATCGCCACGACACCAACGTATCTGACCATTGCGCTGGGTGTTGTATTGGTGGGCTGGCAGGCTGCCGCTGGTGCGCTACCGGGGCTGGTTCAGTGGCTGGTGTTTGCCGGTTTGCTGGCAGGTGCCGGTATCCCACATGGTGCCCTCGATCACTTGATTGACCGCGAAACAGCCACCCGGCAGGGTAAACCGTTCTCATTGGGGTATTTTCTGGCCAGATACGTATTTACAATAGCCTTATTTGCCCTAGTGTGGCTGATAATCCCCGCCTTCAGCCTCGTGGTATTTCTGCTGTGTTCGGCCTGGCACTTTGGCGAAACTGACATTGAATGTGTTCCACCAACACTGACCTGGACCCTTACCCGGTTTGTGGCCGGAGGGTTTGTTTTATCCTTTCTGCTGCTCACCCACGCTGGTGAGGTGACACCCGTTCTCGAACGCATTGTTCAAAACCACACCCTCACGATGCGTGTGTGGTACGGAGCCGTGCGGGGTTCGTGGTCGGTCTGGTTGGGTCTGGGACTATTTACCTGTTTTCTGTTTGGGGCGGCCATGCTGTTTAACCCCGTCCCAATCAATTGGCCCCGGTTGGCCCGATTGGTGGCCGTACTGGGGGTTGGCTATTGGTTATCGTTACCGCTTGCGTTTGCGTTGTATTTTGGCGGCTGGCACTCCCTGAGTTCGTTTGAGACCATCTATGGCTATCTCAAAAAAACCCATTACAACACACTGACCAACAGGCAACTATGGCTTAAATCGCTACCATTTACCAGCCTGTCCCTGGCCTCATTAACTTTGTTCGCTTGGTGGTGGTGGCAATATACTCCCCGCTGGGACCCGCTCCCGCTACTGTTCATTTTTCTCTCACTGATTACCCTTCCCCACCTTTCGGTGATGCACGGCATGAACAGCCGGACCGATTGATTTTAACTTTATTTGCCCCGTATTCATCCAGCGGTTAGGTTTGTGTTTCTCCCAAATCTAACCGCTTATTCTATGCCCCACCCGCTACGCTTTCTCCTCCTTTTTCTGCTGTTGCCAGCCACTCTCCTGGCTCAATCGACCAGCTCGTGTTTGGCCTGTACACCGAACCCTTCGCGGCAGCAGCCGATCCGGAATGGGGCAATGTTCATCACCAAACTCAGCGAGTCGGCAATGGTCAACACCCGCTCGGCGTGGGTAAAATAAGCATCGTTGGGCTTCGAGAAATCGTAGTCGATGAGCGGTTTTTGACCGGCTCGGTCCACCGAATCCGGGTTGAACGAAAACATGACCTGAATGGCCGTAAAGCCGTGTTGCTTGCGGGCTACAAGGTATTCGCGGGCTTCGGCCAGGGTGAGCCGGTTAAAAATCTGCCAACCCGTATCGGCCTGATAAAAAAAAGGTTGCCCGTTTTGTCCCACAAAATAGCGGCCATTTTCGCTGATTTTAAGTGGCAACATAGCCACGGTCTGGGCAACACTCGTTTGCAGCAGCAGGTAGCAGATGATACATAAATTAAGTGGGTTCATACCCGCAGATATAGTAATTCGACTCATTCATACCCCGGATTTTGGGGAAATATAGCACGGTCGTTTATAAGTTCGATCTGCGTCAGGGGTACCGGGAACAGCGTCATGTGGGGCCGCATTCCCGCCGCTTTCAGCGTCTCGTACGCCCGTCCGGTTCGCACCAGATCAAACCAGCGGTGTCCCTCCAGGTAGAACTCCAGGCGACGCTCCGTGTAAATTCGCTCGCGGGTTTCTTCCTTCGTGCCCGTCGCAAAAGCCGGTACGCCCTCCCGGTTGCGAACCTGATTCAGGTACGTCAGCGCTTCCGTTGTTTTGCCGTTTTCGTTGAGGCTCTCGGCGTACATCAGCAGCACGTCGGCGTAGCGGATTATTTTCCAGTTCGCCCGGCTGTCGTTGGTCGAGGCAACGGGGGTCATGTATTTTTTGGTGAACCACTGAACCCCGCTCGTGCGCAGGGGAATGTACTTGCCGGTTTTATCAGTGATGCCCCTGGCAACAGAAATTTCCTTGCGCAAATCAGCGGCCGGGTAGGCATCAAACAAGCCCTCGGTTGGCGAAGCCGTTTCGACCCGGTCCCCTTTGACGCCGTAAAAATCGCTGATAAAGGTAGCGTTGGGAATGAACAGATTCGTGAAATTACTGCCTTCACCAATGCCTTCTTCGTACTCCACGTCGAAAATGTACTCGCTGTGGTGTTCGTTTTTGGTGTAGTCGAACAACTCGTTGTAATTCTTCAGCAGGCTGTACCCCATCGGGATGACTTCCGCCAGTTTGGCCTCTGCTTTCACGAAATCCTTCCGGGTCAGATACACCCGGCCCAGCAAGGCTTTGGCGGCTCCTTTGGTGGCCCGGCCTACGTCGGCTCCCGAATAAGTGGCGGGCAGCTTGCTTTTGGCATCGGGTAAATCCTTGATAATCACCTCATCATAAATCTTATCTACCCTGTCCCGGCTTAGTTTATAGGCCTCTTCGGTCGTGATGAGTTTGGTAATCATGGGCACGTCGCCGTAAATGCGCACCAAGTCAAAATAGGCCACGGCCCGCAAAAAACGGGCTTCCCCAACGTGGCGGTTTTTGCCGGGGATAACCGCCGCATCTACGCTCTCGATCCGGGCCAGAATGGTGTTGACCCGCGTGATGAGTCGGTAGTATTTCTGCCAGCTTGCAATTAAAACCACTTCGTTGTAGTCCAGCGTGAAGTTATCCATCCGGGTAAAAGGAGCCTGGGGAGCGGATTCATTCCGGGCATCACCGCCCCGCAAATCACCGAATTGCCAGAAGTCCCGGTATTGATCCTGAAGTACGTTGTAAGAGCCAACAACGGCATCCTGAAAATCCTTGTCCGTTTTGTAAAGCACGTCCGTACTGACCGTCGAGAGGGGGTTTAGCTCGATAAACTCCCGCTTGCAGGAAGTGGCCAGCAGCACCAGCAGCGTGAATAGGGTTGTCTTTTTCATGGAGAATTTCTGGTTAAAAAAGGTGCGTTAAAACCCAATATTCAGGCCGACAACCAAGCTTTTGGGTAGCGGATAATCGTTCTGGTCGACGCCCGGCCGGAGCGGATCGCTGCTGTTGCTGACGTCGGGGTTGAAGCCGGTGTATTTGGTGAAAATGAACGGATTGGTTGCCGTTGTGTACACCCGGACCGAGTTGAGCCCAATCTTCTGGGCGAATTTATCGGCGATCAGGTAGCTCAACGTTACGTTGCTGATTCTCAGGTACGACCCGTCGTCGATGAATCGCTGGCTGTACTGTCCCCGCACGTTGCCCGTGGGCGCGTCGTTGGACCGGGGCGTTTTGTCGTCGCCGGGATCCTGATCCGACTTCCAGTAGTTATTCATCATCGCCAATGACCGATACCGGCCCCGCGTGTTGGCCGTGTAGTGCCGGGCTTCGCTCAGAATTTCGTTGCCCTGTGAGCCTTGCAGCGTGATGGTCAGCCCCAGATTCCGGTACGAAAAACGGTTGGTCATGCCGTAGTAAAAATCGGGGTATGGCGATCCCATCACGGTTTTGTCGGAGCTGTCGATCTTGCCATCGGGCACCCCGTTGGCCCCGCTGACGTCCACGAAGCGGGTATCGCCCGGACGGGAACGGTCGGCGGCACCGGCATTGTAAACCGGCCCTTTGTCGATTTCGGCCTGATTCAAAAAGATGCCGTCCGTCAGCCAGCCGTAGAACATCCCAATTGGCTGCCCAACCATTGTGACGTTGTCCCCGGAATAAATCGGGTCGCCCTCAGGGCCTAACCGCACCACTTTGTTTTTGTAAAAAGAGACGTTGAAATCGGTCGTCCACTCGATGGTTTTGGCCAGGTTCAGGGAACTGAGCGTGAACTCCCAACCCGTATTTCTAACCTCACCAACGTTGCGCAGCGAACGGCTGAATCCGGTAATGTCCGGGACGTTTACGTTCAGCAGCAAATCCACGTTTTTCGACCGAAAGTGATCGACCGTCAGGCTCAACCGGCGTTTAAAAAAACTCGCATCGACCCCCACGTTGACCTGCTGCTGGGTTTCCCAGGTCAAATTCGGATTGGCAATCCGGCCGGGTGCGTACCCACCAATGGCGACGCCCCCAAGGTGTATTTCTCGTAATTGATGGTGGCGATGTGGTCGTAGTTACCAATGTTGTTACCGGTTTTGCCGTAACTGGTGCGGAGTTTGAATTCGCTCAGGAAAGCGATATTC